>DATJCP010000051.1:0-8099 GCA_035514715.1 Candidimonas sp. | reverse complement strand
AACGTTTCGAACATGGCGTCATTGCGATAAGGGGTTTCGATAAGAATCTGGGTTTGCTCGTGTTTCTGTGATTCGATTTCCCAGGTTTTCAGCTGTTTGGCGCGCGCGCCAGGTTCCACCGGGGCGTAGCCATGGAAGGCGAAGCGCTGGCCGTCCAGGCCGCTGGCCATCAGGCTGAGCAGGATGGAAGAGGGGCCTACCCAAGGCACGACACGTATTCCCATGGCGTGGGCAACGGCCACCACCTTGGCGCCAGGGTCGGCTACTGCCGGACAGCCTGCTTCGGAAACCAGCCCGATTTCGCCGCCTTCGAGCAAGGGTTTGAGCCAGGCGCGCATTTGTTGCGCATCGACCTTGTTGTCCAGCGTGTGGATGGTGATTTCCTGCAAGGGGCAAACCGTACCTATCAGTTTCAGGAAGGCGCGCGCCGTTTTGGCATTTTCAGCAATATAGGTGGTAAGCCGTCCGGCGAGCTCTTGCACGGCTTGCGGTAACCAAAGTGCTGGGGCCGCTTCGCCCATGCCGACAGGTATTAAATGTAAGGTTCCAGCTGGTTTCACTGCTACTCCAGAATAATGTGTTCAAGGCTGCGGCGCATAAGGATGTTCCTGTAATGCTTCGCTTTGTCTTAGTTTGAATGCGTTAGCGGGTTGAGTCCGAAGGAGCGGAGCATGCGGCTTAGCGCTATAAGCGGCAGGCCGATAATGGCGGTGGGGTCATCGGACTGCATGCTTTCCATCAGGGCAATGCCCAGGCCTTCGGCCTTGGCGCTGCCGGCGGTATCGTAGGGCTGTTCGCGGCGAAGGTAAGCGTCGATTTCATCTCTGGTCAGCGATCGGAACCGGCACAGCGTAACAATGTCTGCTATTTCGTGGCGCTGGCCGTCACTGACACACAGCGCGCTATGGAATTCTACCGTTTGGCCGCTCAGCTGTGTCAGCTGGGCTCGCGCTCGATCGAAGTTGCCGGGTTTGCCGATGGGCGAGCCGTCTATGGTGGCGACTTGGTCTGACCCAATCACCAACGCTCCGGGGTGGGCGCAGGTGACGGCCTGTGCCTTGGCAAGTGATAGCCGAAGCGCCAATGAGGTTGGGCTTTCGCCTGGTAGCGGGGTTTCATCGACGTTGGGTGAGATGGCGGTAAATGGGACGCCAAGGCGCTCCAGCATTTCTTGGCGATAGCGTGAGCTTGATGCAAGGATAAGACGCATAGTGTGGTATTTGCTTGTTCGGTTTGACTGGCGGGTGCTGGACGCGCTATTATCTAATGTTTTCTTCGTACGCGAAATAGCTTTGCGTTCAGGAAAGAGAGTAGGGTAACAGTACTTATCTGGTAACAGATGTGCGGGTGGTAAATACGCGGGTACTTGGTTGCGATTTTTGTGTAAGGCCTTTTTTGTTAAAGATCAAGGCCGGCAAATAATCGGGTCAGCTAAAATGGCTGACTGAATTATGGTTTCCGTCTCGGAATGGGAGTTTTGCGTGGATATACAGTATGTTGACACGTACGAGCTAACCCGTGTTGGCCACGAAGTGCACGGCCAGGCTCCGATCGAACAATTCGAACGTCTGATTGAAGACTTGCCTGAACAGGCCGACACCATGGTGTCATGGACTGTAAAGGGCGAAATGGACTCATTTGGGCAGCGTTTTTTGCATGTGCATGTAAAGGCTGTCCCTATGCTCGAGTGCCAGCGCTGCATGAAGCCGTTCGAGTGGCCGGTTGATAGCCAAAACCGTTTGCAAGTAGTGAACTCCGAGGCTGCTCTTGAAGTCGACGAAGCTGTCGATGCCGATCCCGATGATGTCATCGAACGCATTCTGGGGTCGCAGCGTCTGGATGTACTGGCTCTTGTTGAAGATGAAATCATCCTCAGTTTGCCGTATGTGCCCAAGCACGATGTTTGTACGTTGTTGTCGGAGCCTCTTGAAGAAGAGACCGATAGCGATCAGGCTAGGCCTTCGCCGTTCGCGGTGTTGGGTCAGCTAAAGAAAGATTAACTTTACCGAACTTAACTTGCGGGATTCATCGCGTACAATAGCGACCCGTTTACAGGAGTCATCATGGCCGTTCAGCAAAACAAAAAGAGCCCGTCTAAGCGCGGTATGCATCGTTCGCACGATTTTATCGTGGCCCCTTCGACGGCAGTAGAGCCCACTTCGGGCGAAATCCACCTGCGTCACCACATCAGCCCCAACGGCATTTATCGTGGCCGTAAGGTACTCAAATCCAAGAACGACGAATAATCCAGTTGTTTTGCGATCTTGCTATAAAACGCTATAGATTGCGCACTTGATGTCGAAAACTGAGATTCGAATCGCCATCGACTGCATGGGTGGTGACATCGGCTTGCCGGCAACCATCCCGGCAGCCTGTCAATTTGCGAAGCAGAACCCTGATACGCGCTTTTTGCTTGCGGGCAATGTGGCGGCGATCGAGGCTGCTTTGCGCGAGCAGGGTTGCCTTGGCGACGCGTGGTACGAAATCATGCCGGCCTCCGAGGTCGTCTTGATGGATGACTCCATCGAGATAGCCCTGCGTCGCAAAAAAGACTCATCCATGCGTGTGGCGGTTCAGGCTGTCAAAGACGGCCGGGCCGATGCCTGTGTTTCGGCCGGAAATACCGGCGCCTGGATGGCGATTTCACGCTACATACTTAAAACCCTTGACGGCATCGATCGGCCGGCTATTGCCACGTCTATTCCTAATCAGAAAGGCGGGGCTACCACCATGCTGGACCTGGGGGCCAACGTAGACTGTTCGGCAGAGCATTTGCTGCAGTTTGCCATCATGGGTTCGGCACTGGCTTCGGCGCTCGATCACCATAAGCGGCCCACAGTTGGCTTGCTCAATATTGGTGAGGAAATCATCAAGGGCAACGAAATCGTCAAGCAGGCCGCCGAACTTTTGCGCGCAAGCGGTTTGAATTTTTACGGTAACGTCGAAGGCGATGATATCTGCAAGGGCACAGTGGATGTCATTGTTTGCGATGGTTTCGTAGGCAATGTCGTGCTCAAGTCCATGGAAGGCCTGGCCAAGATGGTGGGTAACATGATGCGCGCAGAATTTACGCGCGATTCATTGTCCATGGCTGCGGGCATGCTGGCCAAGCCCGTGCTCAATCGTTTCCGCGATCGCGTTGATAATCGCCGCTACAATGGCGCAGCCCTGCTTGGTTTGCGCGGTATCGTCATTAAAAGCCACGGCTCTGCCGATGCCTATGCATTCGGTTACGCGTTGCAGCGGACTCGCGAGGCCGTGCATAATGGGTTGCTTGATGGGACTACAAGCGCCATTGACAGCCTTCGCCAGAGTCTGCAAGCCGCAGCGGCTCAATCGGCGAAGATTCCCAACGAATTATCTGATCCTGCGCCATAGCACAGGTGTCTGGAAGCTACTATGCCTTATGCCAAGATAATAGGGTCCGGCGGCTATTTGCCCCCCCGTGTCGTATCCAACGATGAACTGGCCGCCGATCTGGCGACTCGACAGATCGAAACCTCCGATACCTGGATAGTCGAGCGCACTGGCATACGCCAACGCCACCTTGCCGATGAGGGCACGACAACCAGCATGCTGGCAACCAAGGCGGCGCAAGCCGCATTGGATGATGCCGGCGTTACGGCTGCCGAGATCGATCTGATCATCGTTGCGACGTCGACGCCCGATTTCGTTTTCCCCAGTACGGCCTGCCTGGTGCAGGCTAATCTGGGCGCGAAGGGCGGTGCGGCATTTGACGTGCAGGCGGTGTGCAGCGGTTTTGTGTACGCCTTGACGACGGCCGATGCATTCATTCAGGCCGGTCGCGCCAAGACGGCGCTGGTAATCGGCGCCGAGGTGTTTTCCAGCATTCTCGACTGGAGCGATCGCGGCACTTGCGTGCTGTTTGGCGATGGTGCTGGCGCTGTCGTGCTCAAGGCCAGTGAAGAGCCAGGCATTATTGCTGCGCAATTGAATGCCGACGGCAGCCAAATGAAAATCTTGTGCGCTGCCGGTAATGTTTCGTTTGGCAAGGTTACCGGCGATCCTTTCCTTCGCATGGATGGCCAGGCTGTGTTCAAGCTTGCTGTCACCAGTCTGGCCAAGTCGGCGCATGAAGTCTGCGAGCAGGCAGGCATAGGGCTGGACGAGATCGACTGGATGGTGCCTCACCAAGCCAATATAAGAATTATCAATTTCCTGGGCCGCAAGTTGGGCGTTCCCGACGAAAAGGTGGTCGTTACTGTCGATCAGCATGCCAATACCTCGGCGGCTAGTGTGCCGCTGGCCTTCGATGTGGCGCGTCGCGATGGCCGCATAAAAAGCGGGGATGTGGTTATGATGCAGGGGGTAGGCGGTGGCTTTACCTGGGGTTCTGTACTGATCAGAATGTAGGCGGTAGCCGGTTTCGCGCCGGCGCCCTGGCTTCCAACTTATTTTTAATTTATTTCTATGAAAATCGCTTTTGTCTTTCCCGGGCAGGGATCGCAGTCTGTCGGCATGCTTGATGCGTGGTCCGATAACGCGGCAGTCAAGAACACGCTTCTTCAGGCTTCTGGCGCATTGGGCCAGGACCTTGCCGCTTTGATCGCTACCGGGCCGGCCGAAGAGCTTAATCTCACCACCAATACCCAGCCTGTCATGTTGACGGCGGCGGTGGCGGTATATCGTGCATGGCTGGACGCGGGCGGTTTGCCTCCCGCGCTGGTTGCGGGGCATAGTCTGGGCGAGTATTCCGCCTTGACCGCTGCCGGCGCCCTGAGTCTGGAAGATGCCGTGCGTATTGTCCGTATCCGCGCCGATGCCATGCAGGCTGCCGTGCCCGTGGGTACCGGGGGCATGGCAGCCATTCTTGGCCTGGATGACGATGTTGTCATTTCCGTATGCGAACAGGCAAGACAAGGCGAGGTCGTCGAGGCCGTGAATTTCAATGCTCCGGCACAAGTGGTTATTGCCGGGCACAAAGGCGCCGTTGAGCGCGCTTGTGAGCTGGCCAAGGCCGCCGGCGCCAAACGCGCCCTGGTGCTGCCAGTTTCCGCTCCATTTCATTCCAGTTTGTTGAAGCCGGCTGCTGCCGTGCTTGAGCAAGCCTTGGTGCAGGTGTCATTGGCTGCCCCCAGCATTCCCTTGGTTAATAACGTCGATGTAGCCAGCCCAATGGAGCCGGCCGCCATCAAGGATGCCTTGGTGAGGCAAGCCTGGCATGCCGTGCGTTGGGTGGAAACTATCCAGGCCATGAAAGCCCAGGGCATCACTCATGTGGTCGAGTGTGGCCCCGGCAAGGTGCTTAACGGCTTGACCAAACGAATTGATCGCGACCTGATAGGTTTGGCGATTACCGATCCAGCTTCCTTACAGCTCGCGCTGGAAACTTTACAGGGGTAAAACGCCATGCAAGATAAACAACTTGAAGGCAAGCTGGCGCTTGTTACGGGTGCTACCCGAGGTATAGGCAAGGCTATCGCGCTTGAGCTTGCCGCTCAGGGCGCCAAGGTCGTCGGTACGGCCACATCAGAATCCGGCGCACAGCAAATCACCGATATGCTTGCCGCTAGCGGCGGGCGTGGCGTGGTGCTGAATGTCGACGATGCTGCAGCTTGCGAAAGCCTGGTGGCTGAATTGGTCAAGGAAGACGGCGGCCCCCATATATTGGTGAATAATGCCGGCATAACCCGCGATAATCTTGATATGCGTATGAAAGACGACGATTGGCAGGCTGTAATAGACACCAATCTGTCGGCGGTTTTCCGTATGTCCCGCGCTGTCATGAAAGGCATGATGAAGGCACGTTGGGGGCGTATTATCAACATTACGTCGGTGATAGGCTCTAGCGGTAATCCTGGTCAGGCCAATTATGCAGCCGCCAAAGCCGGCGTGGCCGGCATGTCGCGCGCTTTGGCCCGCGAGTTGGGCAGCCGCAATATCACTGTTAATTGCGTTGCTCCCGGCTTCATTGAAACCGATATGACCCGCGCGCTTAGCGAGGCTCAGGCAGCCGCCATTCTTACGCAAATTCCCCTAGGGCGCCTGGGTGGTGCAGCCGATATTGCGAATGCGGTATCCTTTTTGGCTAGCCCGCAGGCTGCATACATCACAGGCACTACGCTGCATGTCAATGGCGGCATGTACATGTAATATACCGAACAGACGGCTCCCTCCTAGGGTAAAATCTGTTTTATCCCAGAGGTATTCCGGTTAGGCATTCTGTCTAAACAAGGCAAAATAGCGTTCATTTCCGGTAATACCGTTTTTTTTGTCATAGCCAGCACCAATATTTTTTTCGTTTGGCTATAATTCGCGGGAATTTTCCCAACTTGGAGATCTGCATGGAAAGCATCGAACAGCGCGTCAAGAAGATCGTCGCTGAACAACTTGGCGTTAACGAAGCCGAGATCAAGAACGAATCTTCCTTCCTTGACGACCTCGGTGCCGATTCGCTCGATATGGTCGAGCTCGTGATGGCACTCGAAGACGAATTCGAAACCGAAATTCCGGACGAAGAGGCCGAGAAAATCACGACGGTTCAGCAAGCTGTTGACTACATCTCGTCGCACAGCAAGCAGTAATTTCAACATTCCAGGTGTGGGTTCGGTGTTCCGATACTCCACCTTGAGGCGGTTTCTAGGGGATAGTCCCGCTGCTCGACCAAATCCGTTCTCGGTTTGGCGCAGCAGCGCGTCTATCCACTTTAAGCCGCTTTTTTATTTTAGGAGTCATCCGTGAAACGACGTGTCGTCATTACCGGTCTTGGTATTGTTTCGCCGGTCGGCAGCGATATTGACAGCGCATGGGACAATATCGTGAATGGACGTTCGGGTATTGGACGCATTTCGCGCTTTGACCCGTCGGCGTTTAACGCCCAGATAGCGGGTGAAGTCAAGGATTTCGATGTCACACAGTACATGACTTCCAAAGAAGCCAAGCAAATGGATACCTTCATCCATTATGGCGTGGCGGCAGGGGTTCAAGCCTGGCGCGACGCGGGCCTGGAAGTCACCGAAGCCAATGCCGAACGTATCGGCACAATTATCGGCTCGGGCATAGGCGGGCTGCCTCGCATCGAAGAGCAGCAAGTCGAGTACATGGAGCGCGGCGCGCGGCGGATATCTCCGTTTTTTGTGCCTGCCTCGCTGATCAATCTTATTTCCGGGCAGTTATCCATCATGCTTGGGCTCAAGGGCCCCAGTTATGCGGTGGTTTCCGCCTGCACGACAGGTCTGCATTCCATAGGCGATGCGGCACGCCTTATCGAATATGGCGATGCTGATGTCATGGTGGCCGGCGGAGCCGAATCGACTGTGTCGCCCTTGGGTATAGGCGGTTTTGCAGCCATGCGCGCTTTGTCGACCCGCAACGACGATCCCACGACGGCTTCTCGCCCCTGGGATCGCGATCGCGATGGCTTCGTGCTGGGTGAAGGCGCGGGAGCCCTGGTGCTTGAAGAGTATGAGCACGCCAAGAAGCGCGGGGCTCGCATTTATGGCGAGTTTGCCGGCTATGGCATGAGTTCCGATGCCTACCACATTACTTCGCCTGACCGCGATGGTCCTCGGCGTGGTGTCGTCAATGCCTTGCGCAATGGCGGGATCAATCCCGATGAAATTAGTTACGTTAACGCGCATGGCACTTCTACGCCATTGGGCGATAAAAACGAAACTGAAGCGCTCAAGCTGGCTTTTGGTGATCATGTCAAAAAACTGGTGGTCAACTCCACAAAGTCCATGACAGGGCATTTGCTGGGGGCGGCGGGCGGTATAGAAGCTGTCTTCACCACGCTTGCCGTTTATCACCAAATATCCCCACCCACTATCAATATTTTCAATCAAGACCCTGAATGCGATCTCGATTATTGCGCCAATCAAGCGCGTGATATGAAAATTGATGTTGCCTTGTCGAATTCTTTCGGCTTTGGCGGCACCAATGGGTCCATGATAGTGCGGAGGATCTAAGCTGGAATCCCCCTCTGCACTGGTGGTGGGTCAGTGGTCCGTCCGGCGTGCGCGCTGGGCCGTCCTGCTTGGTTTGCTGTTGTGTGTGGGCGGCACAGCCAGCGTGTTGTGTGGGGGGCTGCTGCTGATTGCAGGCCCGGCGTTGACATGGGCGGCATTATCGGTTGCCGT
>DATJCP010000050.1:0-4424 GCA_035514715.1 Candidimonas sp. | reverse complement strand
TGAAGTTGCGTACAAGCGGTTGTCAGCACTGCAGAATGCAAGTGTCCTGGCTGATTCAGAGATATTCACGACTTATGTACAGGCAGCGCTACGGGATCTGTAGACTGTTTAGTGCGCCGCTTGGGGGCCCGCGCTTCAAGGGCGGCCCGGGCGGCATCGTCTACGGTATCGAGCCAGATGAAGCGTAAGCGATTGCGGGCTTCTTCTGGAATGTCCTCCAGGTCTCGCTGGTTGCGAGTGGGCAAAAGTACTGTGGTGATGCCCGCCTGCAGGGCTGCCAGCACCTTTTCTTTGACACCGCCTATGGGCAATACCAAGCCGCGCAGGCTGATTTCGCCGGTCATGGCATGATCGCTTTGTACCGGTGTATTGGTCAGCAACGATAGCAGCGCGATATACATGGCCACCCCGGCGCTGGGGCCGTCCTTGGGAATGGCGCCGGCTGGAACGTGTACGTGGATGTCGATTTTCTCAAAAAGACCGGGTGCAATATGAAGGTGTTTGGAACCAGCCTTGACCAGCGTGAGCGCAGCCTGGGCGCTTTCTTTCATGACGTCGCCCAGCTGGCCGGTTAGAATCAGCTTGCCGTTGCCGGGCGTGCGGCTGGCTTCAACGAACAAAATATCGCCCCCTACAGGGGTCCAGGCCAGCCCGGTCGCGACTCCAGGAAGACTGGTGCGCATGGCAATTTCGCTTTCAAACTTCTCAGGCCCTAGGGCCTCGTGCAGATCGCCCAGGTCTATTCTCACGTGTTGCGACGTGCCTTCGGCAATACGCATGGCGGCATGGCGCAAGGCGCTGCCTATTTCGCGCTCGAGGTTGCGTACTCCCGCTTCGCGAGTGTAACTGTGAACTATAGTGCGTATCGCTTCGTCGGTGATTTCGCATTGTGCCGGGGTTAGGCCATTGGCCGTCATTTGGCGTGTGATCAGGTAGCGCTTGGCTATCTGGATTTTTTCTTCTTCGGTGTATCCCGGCAGCTGAATCACTTCCATTCGGTCGCGCAGCGGAATCGGGACGGTATCGAGCATATTCGCGGTGGTGATGAACATGATGTGCGAAAGGTCGAACGGCACCGCCAGGTAGTTGTCGCGAAAGCTGCTGTTTTGCTCGGGGTCGAGTACTTCAAGCAGGGCAGAAGCCGGGTCACCTTGTATGCCGCTACCAAGTTTGTCGACTTCGTCTAGCATCATGACGCAGTTTTTGGATTTGACCTTATGGATCGCTTGAATAATATTGCCGGGCAGAGCGCCAATATAAGTACGCCGGTGGCCGCGTATTTCAGCCTCGTCATGGACGCCGCCCAGACTGATGCGGGCAAACTTGCGCCCCGTGGCCCTGGCAATGCTTTGCCCCAGGGATGTTTTACCAACCCCCGGGGGGCCGACAAAGCAAAGAATGGGACTCTTGCCCTTGGGGTTGAGTTTTTGTACGGCCAAGTATTCAAGAATACGGCGTTTTATCTTCAGCAGGCCATAATGGTCCTGATCAAGAATCGTGCGGGCTTCGGCGATATCGATACGGTCATCGGTGGTAATGGACCAGGGCAGTTCGGTGACCCAGTCGAGGTAAGTGCGTAGCATGGAGTATTCTGCCGATGCCTCAGTCATCTGCTGTAGGCGTCTTAACTCTTTGCGCAACTGAGCTTCAACGTCTTCAGGCATTTTGGCCTGCACGATTTTTTCCTCAATTTGGGCAATTTCAGCCTCGTTGCTTTCCGTTTCGCCAAGCTGCTTCTGAATGGTTTTCAGTTGTTCCCGTAATAGAACTTCGCGTTGTCTATCCTCAAACCGCTCTTTGGTTTGCTGATCGATGTCTTGGCTGATGCGCAGCACTTCGATATGGTGAACCAAAAAACCCAGCACCTTGTCCATGCGGGCTTCCAGCTCGACGGCTTCCAGCACTTCCTGTTTTTCGTCTGGCTTAAGGTCCATGACGCCGGCAATAAAGTCGGCGAGCACAGAAGGTGAAGAAATGTTCTGTGTTGTTGCCACCATTTCTGCTGGAGCCTGGGGCAGCATTTGAAGTATCTCTGCGCTGCGGGCTTTTAGCTGAACCATGAGCGCTTCGATGTTCAGGTTTGAAGTGTCCTGCTCTTCGATGCGCTCCACTGACGCGACTTGGAAAGGATATCCAGGCAGGAATTTTTTTACGCGGTAGCGCTGTTCGCCCTGGCAAATAATGTGGTGCGAGTCATCGGGCGCTGTCACGTAGCGCAGAATGCTGGCGACGGTGCCTACATGAAATAGTTCGTCGGGTGTGGGGTCGTTTGAGTCGGGCTGTTTCTGTAGCAATACACCAATTTGGCGGCCTGAGCGCGCGGCTTCCTGTGCTGCAGCTACGGAGCTTTCGCGCCCGATGCTGATGGGCACGACCAGGCCCGGGAACAACACTAGGTTACGTACTGGAATAATAATCAACGCGTCTTCCGGGATGGTGATCGCCGGGGAAACTGGTTTTTTTTCAGGTGCCGCGGGCTCTGTTTCAGGAGGCGTACCCTCAGAGGTTTTATTAGCGCTGTCGTTTGCCATGGCTTGCCTGCTTTTGGTTTAAATGGCTGCTCGTTTCAGTAAACTCAAGAGCAGACATCCATTAGTCAGTGTGGATTCTTGAATCTCGAAGTGGCCAGGCGGTAAGTCGATACGTCGTTCAAAGCGGCCATAGGGAATTTCAATTCGCCGAATTTGCGCTGCGGTGGGGGCGGGCAGGGGGCGCTCGCCCAAGATGACGAGCGCATTGCCGTCAATGACAACTTTGAGCTGATCAGGGGCAACCCCGGGCAGGGCCACCAGTACCGACAGATTGCGGCTGGTCTCGAAAATGTCGACCGGAGGCTCCCAAGTGGGGCCGGAAGAGTGACCAGTGCTTAAACGAAAGAACTGCCGGTGCAGGCGGTCGGCTTGTTCCAGCATATTTATTGCGTCGGCCCACGTTGAGCCAACTGGCTTACGGAGTGTCATGGATCACATCCTCGTCCTGCAGCAGTTCTTGCTGTTGGCAACTGCAGTGGCAGGGCACGCTACAGTAGGATCGGGCCGATGGCGCCGACTTCATCTTTTCTTAACTATAGGAGTAAAAGATGCTGTTTGCAATGTGCCGGATCATGGGCATTGTGCCGGTCTCCTGTGAAGCCATCGGAGCTCGATTAGTATAATCTTCTGGTCGATACAAGGAGTGACGCCATGGGGCCAGGCGATATTGGTTTCCTTTACAGGAGCTGAACATGACTGTTCGGATCAAAATCGATTTTGTCTCAGATATTTCCTGCCCGTGGTGCGCCGTGGGCCTCAGTTCGCTAGAGGTAGCGCTGGCCAGGCTTGAAGGCGAAATTCAGGCCGAGATCCATTTCCAGCCTTTCGAGCTGAACCCGGATATGCCCCCCGAGGGGCAAGATACTATAGAGCGGTTATCACGCAAGTACGGAATGACACCGGAACAAGTGCGCAGCAATGGCCAGGCCATTACTGAGCGAGGCCGAGAGGTCGGTTTCACATTCAATATGGACAAGCGTACGTACACATACAATACCTTTGACGCACACAGGCTCTTGCATTGGGCTGGCCTTGAGGGGAATCAGCTAAAGCTGAAGCATGCGTTGTTGAAAGCCTATTTTACTGACGGCGAGAACCCCAGTGCGCATGATGTGCTGGTCAGGTTATGCAGCGAGTCGGGGCTTGATGCCGAACGCGCTCGCCAGATCCTCGATTCCGACGAGTACGCTGCCGATGTCCGCGAGCGCGAGCGTTTCTATATGGAACAAGGCATTAATTCCGTACCAGCCGTCATCATGAATGATCGCCATTTGATCCAGGGTGGGCAGGCGCCCGAGGCATTCGAACAAGCTTTGCGTCAGGTCGCCAGCATCGCAGCCTAGTACATATCGTTATCCTTTCAGGCCAATTTTCAGGAGCCGGCCTTGGGGTGAGTCGGTCAACACGTATACATACCCGTCAGGACCAATACGAACATCGCGGATGCGTTCATCCAGCGACTCAAGTAGCCGCTCTTCATGTACGACGTTATCGCCCTCAAGTACCAGCCGTATCAAGGCTCGCTCCTTGAGTGACCCGATGAACAGCGACTGTTGCCAAGCGGGGAAAAGCTTGGCGTTGTAGAAAGCCATGCCTGAGATCGCGGGCGACACTTTCCAATAATGGATGGGTTGCTCTGTGCCATCAACGTGGGTGCCTTGCGCCTCGGGTATGGCAAAGCCGCTGTAATTGATGCCATGGGTTGCTAGCGGCCAACCGTAGTTTTTTCCGGCTTGCGGAATGTTGATTTCATCACCTCCGCGCGGGCCGTGCTCATGCGTCCAGAGTTTGCCGGTCCATGGGTTAAGTGCCGCTCCTTGTTGATTGCGGTGGCCGTACGACCATATCTCGGGTCGCGCTTGCGTGTCGCCGATGAAAGGGTTGTCGCTGGGT
>DATJCP010000049.1:0-4596 GCA_035514715.1 Candidimonas sp. | reverse complement strand
TGTCGTCGCGCGCGATATTTCGCCGGCTGATATGTTGCGCTTGCGCGATGCCCGTTTTGCAGGGTTCCTGACTGACCTTGGTGGCCCTACATCGCATACGGCGATCGTTGCGCGCAGTATGAATGTGCCGGCGGTGGTGGGCCTGGGCCATATCCGCATGCTGGTGCGCGATGGCGATGTGCTGGTGGCCGATGGCTTCAAAGGGGTCGTGCTGGTCAACCCGTCGCCGCAGGTGTTGCAGGAATATCGGCAGCGGCAGGCGGATTACGCCAGCGAGCGTGCCGAGCTGGCTTTGTTGCGCGACGCACCGTCTGTAACCCTGGACGGCATACAGATCAAACTGGAAGCCAATATCGAGCTTCCCGAAGAAGCCGTGGCCGCCATGCAGGCAGGGGCCGACGGCATAGGTTTGTTCCGCAGCGAATTCCTTTTCATGGGCCGCCGCGACCTTCCTACTGAAGAAGAGCAGTACCAGGCTTACTCTTCCGTGGTTAAAACGATGGCGGGGCGTCCCGTCACCATACGCACGCTGGACCTTGGCGCCGATAAAACCCTGGATGGCGACGTGACAGTGGCCACCAACCCGGCGCTGGGTCTTAGGGCAATACGCTACTGCCTGGCGAACCCCGAAATTTTTGCCACTCAGCTAAAGGCATTGTTGCGCGCATCACTGCATGGCCATGTGCGCATTCTTATTCCCATGATCTCGCACATGCACGAGGTCAGGGCTACGCGCCAGGCCATCGAAGCTGCGTGCCAGGAACTGGATGCTAGCGGCGTGCCTTATGGGCGTGATATTTCTCTGGGCGCCATGGTCGAAATTCCCGCTATGGCGATTGCCATCGAGCCATTCGCGGAAACGCTGGATTTCCTCTCTATCGGTACCAATGACCTTATCCAGTACACCCTGGCTATCGATAGGGGCGATAGCGAGGTGGCGGATCTGTACGACCCCATGCACCCAGCCGTATTGCGTTTGATCGCCCATACGATCAATGCCGCCGAACGCGCAGGAATACCAGTGGCTGTATGCGGGGAAATTGCCGGCGATTCGCGTGTCACCCGCATGCTTCTGGGCTTGGGCTTGAAAGAATTTTCCATGCACCCGCAGCAACTGCTGGATGTCAAAAAGGAAGTCCGCCAAGCCCATTCGAACGCATTGCGGGTCAAAGTGGCGTCGGCGCTGAATCGGGCTGAACGCATCGATCTGGAAGCCTTGTCGGGTTAATCGAATGGCCTTATCGCCGGGTTCGCGCCTATGGCGCATAGTCCGGCGAAGGCCAACATCGTTCGTTAATAGTGGTACGCGGTTTCGCCGTGTGAATTGATGTCCAGCCCTTCACGCTCGGTATCCGCACTGACGCGCAGACCGCATGCCTTGTCGGCAATAAAATAAGCAATCCAGGCCACTACCGCCGACCAGATAACGGTGATCAATACGCCTTCCAGCTGTATCCACACCTGATGCGGAATGGCGCTGGCGCTCGTCAAGCCGGGGCCGCCCAAGATCTGTGCATTGAACACCCCGGTCAACAGTGCGCCGACTATGCCGCCTACCCCATGGATGCCAAATACATCAAGGCTGTCGTCGGCACGCAGCATGCGCTTCAGGCCGTTGACTCCCCATACGCAGATTGCCCCGGTAGCCAGGCCGATGAACAGTGCACCGCCAGGGCCGACCAGGCCTGCGGCCGGCGTGATGCCTACCAGTCCGGCAATGGCGCCAGAGATAGCACCCAAGAGGGAAGGCTTGCCCTTGTACTTCCATTCGACCAGCAGCCATGCCAGGATCGCGCCAGCAGTAGCTATCATGGTGTTGAAGAATGCCAGGGCCGCTGTTTCATTGGCGCTTAAAGCAGAGCCTGCATTGAAGCCGAACCAGCCCACCCAGAGCAGGGCGGCGCCTATCATGGCCATGGGAAGGTTGTGAGGCTGCATGGATTCGCGTCCGTATCCTACGCGTTTGCCAATAAAGTAGGCGCCCACCAAGCCCGCGATGCCCGCATTAATATGAACCACCGTGCCGCCGGCAAAGTCCAGCGCGCCGCGTTCGAACAGCCAGCCGCCGGGAGCCCACACCATATGGGCGATAGGAATGTAGGAAAAAGTCAGCCAGATTGCGGTGAAAAGCATGACGGCTGAATACTTTGCCCTTTCGGCGAATCCGCCCACGATCAGTGCGCAGGTAATACCGGCAAAGGTAGCCTGAAATGAGGCGAAGCTAAGTTCAGGGATGGTGCCTGCTAGCTCGAATTTCTTGTTGGCCAGATCAAACATACCGCTGAACGCTAGCCGCGAGACTCCGCCAATCAGAGCGTTGCCCTCTGTGAACGCAAGGGAATAGCCGTAAATAAACCAGATCACCAGAGCCAGTGCGAAAGTCGAAATCACTTGTATTAGTATCGACAACACATTCTTGGCGCGCACCAGGCCGCCGTAAAAGAGCGCGAGCCCGGGCACAACCATTAGCAATACCAGCAGGGTGGAAACGCTTACCCATGCCAAATCGGCTTTATCCATGTTTTACTCCTGAGTATCCGTGCCGGCTTTGCCGCGATGGCTGGCCAGGCGATATATATGCGGTGAAGAAAACGATATGGGGTACGGTCATAAGGCGCTTTCGCCTTGTTCCCCGGTACGTATCCGTATCGCTTGCTCAATAGGCGTGACGAATACTTTGCCGTCGCCGATCTTGCCGGTATGGGCAGCCGCGCACAGGTTCTCGATAGCGAGTTCTATCATGTCATCGGATACGGCCATTTCCAGACGCAGCTTGGGCAGGAAGTCGACTGTGTATTCGGCCCCTCGATACAGTTCCGTGTGCCCCTTCTGGCGGCCAAAACCCTTTACTTCGGTGACGGTCATGCCCTGGATGCCTATACTGGATAAGGCTTCCCGGACTTCATCCAGTTTGAATGGTTTGATAATGGCGGTGATCAGCTTCATTGCAGTTTCCTGGTAAGGGTGACAACCAGGCTTACGCAAATGCCGTGCCAATTCTTGCTGAGCGCGCAGATAGTTGTTTTGCTACGCGGCTAACTGCCATTGCCCTAAATTGGTGCAAAAAACAGATCTTGCATGCACCAATCCATAGCGTATCTACCTTGTAGGTGCACAAAATTGTAACGATAGCTTGATAGGGTGGGTCATTTGTATCTTGATGTAGGGAGTGGTGGTGAGTGGCATTGCTCTCCAACTCCTGATGGCTAAAGACCTTTCTCCTGAAAATAATCTAAATAAAAAAATTTATTGAAATCAGTGTTTACACTAGGTTCGTAGTCTGGATGCTTTATGTAGCTAGAATTGTTACCAAGCCAGTTGTAACAAGCTCGCTGCTGAACCGTTAGTCGCACCGGATCAGCAAGAGGTATCGCGATTTAGAATTAGTGAGGAATATTATGGAAAAGACTCGTACACATTTTGCTGTCATTGCAATGGTTGCTTCAATGAGTCTGCTTGCCGCATGCTCCAAAGGCGAGGATACAACCGCGCCCGCTGCCAGCACAGAAACTCCTGCGCCTATGACTGCGCCAGAACCTGCACCAGCGCCTACGCCTTCTTCGCCTTCTTCGTCTTCCGACGTACCTGCTCCTAGCCAGTCGGCTACGGATTCCGGCAAGACGGTTGAACAATCTGCAAAAGATGCAGCCAATGCTATTTCCGATAAAGCCGGAGAGTTGAAAGACGCTACCGTCGAAAAGGCAGGCCAGGCAGGCGATGCTATCAAGGAAGGCGCAGCCAAAGCCGATCAGGCTATTCAGGATAAGTTGGGCAATGGCCAGACTTCCAAGCCTGTCACACCCAATAATTAACCGGGTAAGCTGATTACGTTAAATCAACCAGATGGTTGATTGGCAATATGAAACGGGCCGTTGTGGCCCGTTTTTAATTACACTAGCCTATTACCTTGATGGAGAGTGCCATGATCAATCGAACCGACTGGATTGAAGATTTTCAAAAAAATATGTCCGACCTTATCGCTAAAAGCCCCGCGGCGGATATTGAACGGAATGTGAAAGCCATGATGGCGCAAACCTTCGCGCGGCTTGATCTGGTCACCAGGGAGGAGTTCGATATCCAGGCTGAGCTCTTGGAGCGTTCGATGGCGCGCATTGCTGCGTTGGAATCGAAAATTCAGGCTTTGGAAGGGCGTTCTGATATGCCGCAGCAGCCCCCACGTACGACGATCAGTCCTGAGTAAGGTGCGTCGCCCCAGTACTCTGGCAGCACCTTCCAGATTGTGTCGAACTTAGATTCGGGATCGACGATGAACATGGTTACGTCAATCTCATCGTCGAACGAACTGCCCGCAGCCGTCAGGATCGCGTTCAGATTATCGAAGGCGAGACGCACCTGCTTTTCCAAGTCAGGCTCGGGCGACCCGTCTTCGTGGCCACCCACTTGCCCAGAAGCAGACAAAAATCCATTGGGTCGAACCGCCGGCGAATAGCGGTTGCGTGTTCGGCTGCTCAATCGCAAAACGCGCAGGCTCAACGTCACTGCTGACGGTGCTGTCTACTATGAACGTGTGATACGGCTGCTGGCCGACATGGGGTATGACTCGTACTAATCCCCCTGGATAAAAGCGTTTTCCTG
>DATJCP010000048.1:0-1693 GCA_035514715.1 Candidimonas sp. | reverse complement strand
ATCCCAAAAAACTGGCCACCATGAGCGACGACTATATCGACACGCTCATGCAAGATACCGGCATCATCCGCAACCGCCTGAAGCTGAAGTCCGCAAGGCAAAACGCCAAAGCCTGGCTCGAACTAAAAGACCCTGTTGCTCTGATCTGGTCCTTTGTCGGCGGCAGTCCGAAAATCAACCACCATCAACGTCACACCGACGTACCCGTGACCGCCCCCGAAGCGGAACTCATGAGCCGCACTTTGAAAAAAGCCGGGTTCAATTTTGTCGGCCCGACTATCTGCTACTCCTACCTGCAGGCAGTGGGCTGCATCATGGACCACACCGTAGCATGCCACCGATACGGCGTACTGGCCGCGGAAAAAGCCATAACGAAATCCAATACTTGAACACAACCAGCCTCCTTGCGGGCCCCTAGCCCCGCCCGAATATGACGGCAAAACCACGCTCAATGTTAAATCTTTGTCAGGAATGTACAAGCATTGTCAGGAAACCTCTGGATGCTGTACATAAACAATTACACTGTGGGCACCATGGAACACATGCTACCTAATCCCCATCCTGACACACACACCATATCGAAAAAGGCAAGAAAAAGAGCCTTGGCTCAATGGTTCGCACTAGGATTGGCATTGGTCATGCTGGGTAGCGCCATTGGCACCAGTCTTTTCCTCGACTATGGCCGCACTGCCGCTCGTGAACAAGACCGCCTGTCAACTCAAGCACGTATCGTTGCACAAAATCTGGAACAGCAACTCGCCACCAGCAACCGCGTACTCGTAGAGCTGATCAGTGACTAGTCCATTCGGCACAGCACCTACGATTCACAAACCGAAACCCAGTATCTGCAAGCCATTTCCAACGCCATGCCAGGGATCCACTCCCTCGGCATCATGGATTCCAATGGAATATTGACGGCATCAAGCCGCCCCGAAAACCTGGGCAGCAACTTCAGCCACCTGGATTACTTCCAAACCACCAAGCGACAATCAACCAGCCGAGCCCTGCACGTTTCAGCGCCATACCAAGACCCATTCATTCCTTACGCCATCACCATCACGCGTGCCGTCCTTGGGCCGCGCGGCGAGTTTCAAGGGCTGGTCTACGCCACGCTTGATTCGGATTATTTCCAGGCCCTGATGGCATCGGTACTTTACGCAGACGACATGTGGGACACCGCGATCCATGGCAGCGGCCTGATATTTCTAAGCGTGCCCAACCGCGATGAGTTGATAGGCACCGACTTGGCGCAAACACGATCGTTCTTCACTGTCCACCGTGATAGCGGCAAAGCGACGACCATATTCACAGGCAAGGTCTTCAACGAGAACGAAACGCAAATCGTCGCCCAGCACACCATCCAACCTGCCAGCCTAAGCATAGACAAGCCCCTCATCATCGCCGTGGGCCGCGACCAAAACGCAGTTTTTTCCTCTTGGAAGAAAGCTGCCCTGGTATATAGCGGGCTTTACGCCTTCATCGCGCTGGTAACACTGCTGGGGCTCTATGCCTACCAGCAACGACAGCGCGAATTCGATCAAAAAGAAACCACGGCCAACAGGGCGCTTCGCGCCAGTGAAAAGAACCACAGGCTGATTGTCGAAAACACGATGGACCTGGTCGTCAAGCTGGATACAGAAGGGCGCTACACCTACGTCAACCCCGCCTTCATCAAGCTTTACGGCATTGACCT
>DATJCP010000047.1:0-4073 GCA_035514715.1 Candidimonas sp. | reverse complement strand
CAGCGGAATGACGCGTTCGGGGTGCAGGGTTTCCTTCATGGTCAAGACGACGCCGCCCAGCAGTGCAATGCCGCAGACGGTCATGATGCCGAAAATCCAGCGCCAACTGCCAAAGGCCAGCACTTGCCCGCCGAGTATGGGAGCAAGGATAGGCGTTACGCCCATGACCAGCATCAGGATAGAGAGCGCTTTGGAGGCGTCGCGAGTATCGAAATTGTCGCGAATCACGGCGCGAGGTATCACAATGCCGGCAGCCCCGCCGAAAGCTTGGGCGATACGCCACCAGGTAAGGTGTTCGATGTCGCTGGTGAAAGCGCATCCTATGGAGGCTACGATAAAGATCAGCAGGCCGGCGATCAACGGTTTTTTGCGGCCGTAGCGGTCGGCAAACGGACCATAAAACAGTTGTGCCATGGCCAAGCCGAATAAGTAGCTGGCCAGCGTGCGTTCAACGTGTCCGGGTGTTGTGCCCAGCCCGTCGGCGATGGCCGGAAAGGCGGGCAGGTACATGTCGATGGCCAGCGGCCCTATTGCCGTTAGCAGGCCCATCAGGATTAACCAGCGGGGAATAACGGTCAGGGAACTATAGGCAGGTGGCATGTATCGAAATATGAGGAAGCTGTTTTGATCTTAGCACGGATGTTATGGGCATTCCCTTCCGTGCGTATATGTGGCACTATTTTTATAGGGGATTACAATTTCAATATAAGGAGTCGGCCTTGAGCGCGGTCTTATCTGTTGTTGAAAATAAATTGTTTGCCTTGCCGCTGCCTATGCGGTTGATCATGCCTGATGGTCAGCGGCTGGGGCCGTCCAATGCAAAAATCTGCCTAACTATCAAAGATCGTTCAGTGCTGGCCAATCTGGCGGCCGGGCAGGTCGGTTTGTTGGGTGAAGATTATGTTGAGGGCAGGTTTGACGTCGATGGGTCCATGCGCGATCTCATGCATTTGGCGGCAGCCATCTTGCCCGGCTCGCCTATCGATGCGGCTCGCGTAGGCCGTTTAACGGAACTGATACAGCGCTTGCTGTCCGTGTGGCGCCATTCGATAGAACGCGATGCCCGCCAGATCCAGTTTCATTACGACTTGTCTGATGATTTCTATGCCTTGTGGCTGGATCCGCGACGTGTCTATTCTTGCGCCTATTTCCGTACTCCCGATCTGTCGGTCGCGCAGGCGCAAGAAGCCAAGCTGGATCATATCTGCCGAAAGTTGCGGTTGGCAGCAGGGGAGCGTTTCCTGGATGTAGGGGCCGGATGGGGCGGTTTATTGCTGTGGGCGGCAGAAAATTACGGTGTCGATGCCACCGGCATTACGCTTTCCAAAAATCAGCATGCCTACGTAAATCGCCTGATAGAAGAAAAAGGCCTGGGTGGCCGGGTGCGCATGGAATTGCTCGATTACCGCCTGCTCGATGAAACGTTGCCTTACGACAAGATTGCTTCGGTAGGCATGTTTGAGCACGTCGGGCGTGCCCAGCTTGAAGGGTATTTTTCAAAGTTGCGGCGGCTGGTGCGTCCGGGCGGCCTGGTGCTTAATCACGGTATTACCGCGGGCGGGGTGGATAATGCGGAACTAGGCGCTGGCATGGGCGAATTTATCGAAAAGTATATTTTCCCCGGTGGCGAACTTACGCATATCAGCCATGTGCTGGAAAGGCTGACCGAAGGCGGCCTGGAAGATGTCGATATCGAGAACCTGCGTCCGCATTATGCCCGTACCCTATGGGCCTGGAGCGATACCCTGGAAGCCCACCTGCCCGAGGCGCGCAAAACCTTGCAGGGCGAGGATGGCGAGCGCTCATTGCGAGCCTACCGCATGTACTTGGCCGGTTGCGCCATGGGCTTCGAACATGGCTGGATTGCCTTGCACCAAGTGCTGGCTCAGCCCCGCACGAACGGCCGCCACGACGAGCTCGATTACCCAGCCGATTTGTCATATCCTTGGCGTCGCGATTACATCTATCGGTCCGATTAGCCGCTACAAGGGCTTACCGCCAGGGTGCAGTTATTGCCGTTGCCATTGCCGTCAATCTGGTTTGCGGGCCCGGGCAATTTTCATGCCCGGGTTACTGCCGGGTTTCAATTGATGCTAATTTCTCGTAAACTGCAACAAACTGCACAGTTTTAATCAATCTTAGCGTATGGGTGACGTTCTCGTCCCCATTACCTGTCAATGAGTACTTCGTACTCTTCACGCTAGTGTCGGTATGTATCGGCGGTCTTCCGTCTTCCGCACACCCCCTTAGCCCTGGCGCACCGCAGCGGTATTTTTTTGGTGCGTCCAAGTCACTTAAGGAGGCAAAAAGCCATGTCTTTAAATGTGAGCCCTTCACATACAGCGTTCTCCACGAATGCTCCCTCGCAATTCAAGCGAATTGCCCTAGGCCTTGGCCTGGCCACAGCCTTGTTCGGTTTTGCCGCAACAAGCAATGTCGCCCAGGCAGCCGAATCCCCACAATGCGAAGTCGATCGTCCCATAAAGTTTGGCGGCATGAATTGGGAATCCAATCTGGTACTGGTCGAAGTCGAGCGGTTTATCGCCGACAAAGGCTATGGATGCAAATCCGAAGTCCTGCCCACAGAAACGCTGCCAGCCCTGGCCGCATTGGAGCGCGGCGATCTTGATATCAATACGGAAATCTGGCTTAACAGTGTTGCCGAACCGTGGGCCAAAGCCGAAGCAACAGGCAAAGTAAAACGCATAGGCGATATCTACATGGGTGGCGAAGCCTGGTTCATTCCGCGCTATACCGCCGAGCGCTTGCCGGAACTGAAATCGGCTGCCGATCTGCCCAAATTCAAAGACGAATTCAAAGATCCCGAAGAGCCCACTAAAGGGCGGTTTTACGGCTGCCCGGCCGGCTGGGGTTGTGAAGTGGTAAGCGGTAATCTGTTCAATGCGCTGAAACTGGGCGATACCTTTACCTTGTTTTCCCCGGGTACCGGCGCTACGCAAAAGGCAGCGCTTACGGCGGCCTACAAGCGCAAGGAGAACATTGCTTTTTATTATTGGTATCCCACGCCGTTGGTCGGCTCCCTGGATCTGGTCAAGCTTGAACTGCCCGCGTACGACAAGGAAAAGCATGCTTGCCTGACCAACCCGAATTGCGCTGATCCTCAGCCATCGGCCTATCCTGATAATCCGGTCTTTACTGCCGTAGCGACCCAGTTTTCCAAGGACGCCCCCAAGTTCACCGAGTTCTTGTCCAAGGTGGCTGTGCCTTTGCCCGTAATGGACAAGGTGATGGCCCATATGGAAGAAACCGAGGATGAGCCCTCTGACGTGGCGAAATGGTTTCTTCAAAACGAAAGCGACATCTGGGGGAAATGGTTACCCGCCGATGTGGCGGCACGCGTAAAAGCAGCTCTATAGCACTCCTGAACCATGCCCTGTAAGGGGCGGCCCGGCGGTATGCCGGCAGTTTGATGGGCGGTGGACCTTGTGGTCCCCGCCTTAACGAGTTTTATGGAGTTGATTTTATGTTCCCCGAATTTATTGCGCCCAGGGCGCTACGCGCGCCTATAGACGACTTTGTCGGCAATATCGTTTCCAATTATTCCGACGTATTGCGTGCACTTACCCAGCCATTGCTGGACCTGCTGATCTGGATGGATCAGGTTGTACGCTATTCCCCCTGGTGGACCATTGTTCTTGCCGTGATGGGGCTGGCCTGGTTTGCCAGCCGCCGTATCGGTTTTTCTGTTGTCATTGGGCTGATGCTTTGCCTGATCGGCTTCATCGGGCTGTGGGATGCGGCAATGCAGACTCTGTCGCTCATGATCGTGGCCGTGCTGATGTCGGTGGCCATAGGCATACCGGTAGGCATCATGATGGCCAGCTTCAAGTGGCTGCGCACCATCATGCTTCCCGTCCTGGATGTCATGCAAACCATGCCCAGTTTTGTCTACCTGATCCCCGTGGTGATGCTATTCAATCTAGGCAAGATCGCCGCCATTTTTGCGACAGTGATTTATGCCGTCCCTCCAGTCATACGCCTGACCGATCTGGGTATACGCCTGGTCGATAGCGAGGTGCTGGAAGCATCCCGGGCTTTCGGTGCAAACCGGG
>DATJCP010000046.1:0-5593 GCA_035514715.1 Candidimonas sp. | reverse complement strand
AGGCGTTGCGGCTATATGACAACTTTTTCTTAAGCGCCAACTAGCTGCCGTCTTGAATCCCGCCACGCGGAATCGATCTTTTGGAAATAAGCGCCAACGCTATTTTCATTGTGTACAACACGACCACCGAGCCGATCAGATCACCCAGCAGCATTACGCTGAAACTGTTTATCAGGCTGCTTTTCCAGCCATCCAGGGCGAACCAGGCATGATGCAATGTGGAATTGGATAAGGCATAGATGACTGCGCATAGCAACAAGCGTTTTGATGTGAGGTTGCTGAGGTTTTTTTTCAGATCCAGGCTGTGTTGAGCAAATAAATAAGCAATGTAAGGAGCTGTTGCCGAGAGGATGCCGCCAACGGTCGATCTGATAAAATCGTCAGGGAACAAATATAGGAAGCAAGCGGCCCATGACGCGATTAGTAGCCCAATTGCACCTGATACACCAAAGAGTAGCGTGCATAGCAACCGGACCCCGGCCGGCAGGTATATCCAGTTAACACCGCGTATGAATTCAGAATATGTGAATGCCCATTCATTTATGGCAAGCACAATCAGAAAAATCACGGCTGTGCCCAATGCCATATTCCATTGAAAACGGATCTGCGCCATCTATTCCCCTGAAAGTAACGACTGCTGAGGCAGTGAGCATTATCCTTTGGACATTGTAGTCATGAAAGAAAAAACGCGGCCAGCTGACATCTATATGCGTTTTCTAAAGCTAGCTGAAGCATTAAGAGGATTGCCTGTGCTGCCTGCACTGGATCCTCTGGAAGAACGCATGCTCTCATTGATTGCGCGTGTGTCGCAGGAAGCAGGTCGTTTGTCCGTCAGGGACATGATGGCAATGGATAGCTTGGGGTCCCCTGCGACGGTTCATGCAAGGCTTAAATCAATGCGAAAAAAGGGCTGGATAGTGCTGATGGCGACTGAAGACGCCAGAAGAAAGCAGGTTGCGCTGAGCCAGGCGGCATTGCTCCACTTCGACAAGTTATCTGCTTGCCTGATCAAGGCAGTAAAAGAAGAGTAGGCGCTGCTGGCCTGGGAATCACTTCCCGATACAAAAGCTGGAAAAAATTTCGCCTAACAGGTCATCGCTGGTGAATTGACCGGTAATGGCGCATAAGTCGTCGTGGGCCAGGCGCAGTTCCTCGGCAAACAAGTCAAGTACACGGTCGTTCTGGCTGGCGTGCTCAGCCGCCAGGGCCAAGTGGCTGTCAGCGTCGTCCAGAGCGCGTAGGTGGCGCTCCCGGGCTAGCCAGGGGGATTCATTGCTGGGATTCCAGCCTGCTATATCCAGCAGCTTCTGACGCAGGGCATCGAGGCCGGCGCCGGTTTTGGCGGAGATCCCCAGGGCAACTTCTGTAGCGCTGGCAGCAATAGTTGTAGCGGCGGGGGCGAGCTTTTCTTGTGCCGCCGCATCCAGCAAGTCGATTTTATTGAAAACCTTGAGTACAGGCGTGCGCGCCGGCAGGCGCTGGGTGATGGCGGTATCGAGCTCATCGGTTTGAGCGCGGGCATCTTGCAGATGAATAATAACGTTGGCTTTTTCTATCTCGGCCCAAGTCCGGGCGATGCCTATGCTTTCGACAGTATCGTCGGTTTCGCGCAGTCCGGCGGTATCGACGATATGTAGGGGTACACCTTGAATATGAATTTGCTGGATGACCTTGTCGCGCGTGGTGCCGGCTATGGGCGTAACAATGGCGATATCGTCGCCAGCCAAGGCGTTAAGCAGGCTGGATTTCCCGACATTGGGCTGGCCTGCAAGCACCACGTGTAAGCCTTCGCGCAGGATCATGCCTTGTTTGGCCTGAGCGGTTAGCGCTGCCAGGTCGTTCTGGATGTCTTGCAGGGCGGCATGAGCCTGATATTTTTCCAGAAAATCAATTTCTTCTTCGGGGAAGTCCAGCGTGGCTTCCACCAGCATACGCAGGCGTACGATGCGTTCGCTCAGCGCGTTGACGTGAGCCGAGAAGGCGCCGCTTAACGAAGCCATGGCGCTGCGCGCGGCGGCTTCTGATGAAGCATCAATCAAGTCGGCGACGGCTTCGGCCTGGGCCAGGTCCAGGCGCTCGTTAAGAAAGGCGCGGTGGGTGAATTCGCCCGGTTCAGCGTGGCGCAGGCCGTATTCCTTGCCTGTTTCAAGACAGTGCTCCAATACGCGCCGTAGTACGGCGGGGCCGCCATGGCCTTGCAGTTCAAGCACGTCTTCGCCGGTATAGGAATGGGGGCCTTTAAAGAATAAAGCGATGCCTGCGTCGATGGCTTTGCCATCCATATCGTTGAAGGGCAGGTAGTGGGCATGGCGCGGTTTAAGCGGCACGCTGAACAACTTGCCCAGCAATGGTTCTATGTTGCTCCCGGAAATGCGTACAACGCCTATGCCGCCGCGCCCGGGGGCGGTGGCGATGGCGATTATGGGTTCGTGAGAGCGCAGGGTCATGGCAAACGTATAGCTAAGAAGAAAAAGGGAGCACTGCTATTGGAGCGGAATAGCAAACAGTTTATCTTGAATGCCCGTTCTTTTTCGTGACTGAACTCGGCACGCTGATGCGCTATGCTTTAGCTTTGGAAGAGCAACACATAAAACACTATAAGGAAGTCGTATGCCATACCTGATCGAAACCTTTGACAAGCCTCATACACAAGCCTTGCGTCAGGCTTTGCGCGATAAGCATTTGGATTTTCTTGAAGAAAACAAAGACTTGTTATTGGCTTGCGGCGCCAAGCTGGAGGATGATGGCACGGGCGGTACGGGAAGTATCTACATTGTCGATGTCGAAACACGTGCCGAAGCCGAGGATTTCGTGAATGCAGATCCGTTTGCCGTTGGCGGTTTGTTCGAGCGCATGGTGGTTACACGCTGGCGCAAGGCCTACCTGGACGGAAAGTGTTATCTGTAGTTTGAGGTATTCAGGCCGGATCAGGCACGTTAAGCGGCGTGATCCGGCAATGGCAACAACGTTGCCATTTAATTACAGCATTAACCCAGTGCCTTGATGGCGGCGGCTACGCCGGCGCCATAGGCGGGGTCGGCTTGCGAACAATGGTCGATATGCCGTTCTTGCAAGTCCTTCGATGCGCCCGATATCGCCCGGGCAGTGTTGTCGAATAGCGCTTGTTTCTGCTGGTCGTTCATCAGGCGGAACAGGTTGCCGGGTTGCGAGAAATAATCCGTATCTTCGCGATGATTCCAGTGGTCGGCAGCCCCTTCTATGGATAGGGGCGGTTCACGGAAATCGGGCTGTTCCTGCCATTCTCCTTGGGTATTGGGCTCGTTCGCCGTGATACGGCCATGGTTGCCATCCACCCGCATGGCGCCGTCGCGGTGGTAGCTGTGGAAGGGACATTTGGGCGCGTTGACGGGAATCTGGTGGTGATTGACGCCCAGACGATAACGCTGGGCATCGCCATACGAGAACAGGCGGGCTTGCAGCATTTTGTCGGGCGAAAAGCTGATGCCTGGCACTACATTGGCAGGCGTGAACGCAGCCTGTTCGACTTCGGCGAAGAAGTTTTCAGGGTTGCGGTTCAGTTCCAGGGTGCCAACTTCGATCAGTGGGTAATCGGCGTGCGGCCAGACTTTGGTCAGGTCGAATGGATTCAGGTGATACGTCGACGCGTCTTTTTCGGGCATGATCTGTACATACATGGTCCAGCTCGGGAAGTCATTTTTCTCTATGGCTTCGAACAGGTCGCGCTGCGAGCTTTCGCGGTCTTTACCGACCACTTCGCCAGCCTGGGCATCAGTCAGGTTCTTGATGCCTTGCTGCGTCTTGAACGTGAACTTGACCCAATAACGCTCGTTGTCGGCGTTAAGAAAGCTGAAGGTATGGCTGCCGAACAAATGCATGTTGCGAAAGCCGACAGGAATGCCACGGTCGCTCATGATGATGGTGACCTGGTGCAAGGCTTCGGGCAGGCCCGTCCAAAACTCCCAGTTGTTTTGCGCGCTGCGCATGCCGGTACGAGGATCGCGTTTCACGGCGTGGTTCAAGTCGGGGAACTTAAGCGGATCGCGGAAAAAGAAGACGGGGGTATTGTTACCAACCAGGTCCCAATTGCCTTCTTCCGTGTAAAACTTCATGGCAACGCCGCGGATATCGCGTTCGGCATCGGCTGCGCCGCGCTCGCCCGCAACGGTAGAGAAACGCATAAATACTTCGGTTTTCTTGCCAACTTGTGAAAACAACTTGGCGCGCGTGTATTTGGTAATGTCGTGAGTAACGGTAAATGTGCCGTAGGCACCGGCGCCCTTGGCGTGCATACGGCGCTCGGGGATGACTTCACGATCGAAATGAGCCAGCTTTTCCAGTAGCCAGACGTCTTGCAATAAAGCCGGGCCGCGCGGGCCTGCAGTTTGGATATTTTGATTATCGACGACAGGAGCGCCAGCGGCAGTAGTTAGCTTTTTCATGGTAATCCTTACAAGATTAGGATGCTGCGAACAATGCAAGCAGGTATAGCTACTTGGAAGCGTAAGCAAGTTTGTTTACGGGCAATGTAAGCTTAGACGATAGTTTATATAGTCGTCGAAAGAAAGTGAAATTGATTGATATCAATAGATCGATAGCTATTAACTATATCAATGGGGATAGCTTGGCGTCCATCCTATATCCCGGTGGGACCTATGCAGCTTAAACCCCCATATAGCTTTGCAGTTGTTCGCGTTGATTGCTGAGTTCATCTGAGGATCCTGCCCAAACCACGCAGCCTTTTTCAACGATGTAGTGTTGGTCGGCCAGGGGGAGTAAGGAATTCAGGTTCTTGTCTATGCAAATTATCGTCAGACCGGTTTTCTTGAGCTCGGCCAGGCAACGCCAGATTTCGGTCCGGATAATGGGGGCGAGCCCTTCGGTGGCTTCATCCAGTATCAACAGTTTGGGATTGGTCATCAATGCCCGGCCTATGGCCAACATTTGCTGCTCGCCGCCCGACAGATTGGATCCCAGGTTGCCTGACCTTTCCGATAAACGTGGGAAAAGTCCGTAGATTTTTTCCAGGCTCCATGGGCTTGCCGAGTTTTGCCGGTTATGGGCAGTGGCGACCAGGTTTTCCTGGACACTGAGATTGGGAAATATCTGGCGGCCTTCAGGCACCAAGCCGATGCCGGCACGAGCTATTTTGTACGACGGCAAGCCGTTGATATCTTGACCTGCGAAACGGATGGATCCGCGTGCTGGCGTCATCAAGCCAACAATCGATTTGATGCTGGTGGATTTGCCCATGCCATTGCGGCCCAGCAGGGTTACGAACTGCCCGGCGCGTACCTGGAAGTTCATGCCAAACAAGGCTTGGCTTGTGCCGTAGTAGGTGTCTATTTCTTTAACTTCAAGCAAGGGTGTCGACATTACTCATCGTCTCCCAGATAAGCATTTTTGACTTCAGAGTTGACGCGGATTTCGCTGGCGGTGCCGCAGGCAATGCCGCGTCCATACACCAGCACGGTGATGCGATCGGCCAGTTTGAAGACGGCGTCCATATCGTGTTCGACCAGGACGATGCCGTACTGGCCTTTCAGGCTGAGCAGCAATTCGGTCATTTGCATGGATTCCGCCTGGCTCATTCCGGCCATGGGTTCGTCCAGCA
>DATJCP010000045.1:0-3636 GCA_035514715.1 Candidimonas sp. | reverse complement strand
AAGCAAGATGGTGATAACGCCGGGTAGTGCCATTATTAATGGGAAACCAATCACTTCCCTCAGCTTGAACAACATCGCCAAAAGGAGCAAATGCCGCTTTGTCCAGGGGCTCCAGTTTCAACACATACACAATACTGTTTTCCTTATAGTTATGGCAGATTCAGCTCTTGCCCTATCTCTATCAATTTGATGGTTCTTCTACAAGGCGCTTTTGCTATCGGCTTAAGCGCCCCCACAGCCGCAAACGGCTGACGCCGCCGTCGGGAATGATATTCAGCTTGACGTGCGTAACCGGCCCCACGGCAAGGATCTGATCGCCTCGGTAAAAATGTTGTGCATCCATTTCGGTTTTCTGTTCAGCCAGCAGCTCCGGCCAGAACATCGCCTGCGTCACCAGCGACAAGTCGGTCGATTGTGCAACAAATGCCGCCTGCAGCGAAATACGGTCCGGGTAATTGCCTTTGAAATGAGCCGTATCCACTTCAATCTTTTCTATCGTCGCGGCATGGCCCAACGCGACGATACACCAATCGTTGCCCGGTTCACGCCGGCGGCGTGTTTCCCAGCCATCGCCCATATTGACGCCACGTCCAGACGTGATTAGACGAAAAGGCACACCGTAGTGAGCATCGCTATAAGCCACTATACGCCCGCCGTTGGACAACGCTGAAACCTCGTGCAACACGCCAGCATCCTTGGCGGCCCAGTCGCAAGCAGGTTGCCCATAGACCCTAAGGCGCGCCACACCTCCATCGGGAAAAATACTCAAGCGCAAATGCGTCCAGACGCGATCGTCGTTGCGCTGTTCAATAAAGTGATGGGAACTTGCCGATAACGACGTGGGCGCGACCAGCTCGGTCCAATGGGTCAGCGCATCGGGATCGCCCGCGCAATTACAGGCGTCTATTGAGGCTGCCGGCGGAAAGTTGCCGGTAAAGTGGCTTGTATCGATATCAAAGCCATTGATGGAACCAGGCAAGCCCAGGCGGACAATCGCATAATCGTGGCCGCCGTTGCGTCTACGCCGGGTTTCCCAGCCATCCATCCATTTGCCATGATCATCGAATTTATCAACGATGAATACCGGCGGCGCAGCCTGAAGCATCCGATCGGCCGCGGCAAAAAACGCATCGGAACAGGACAGCACTTGCGCCCCGAAATCAGCTGAAGCCAAATTGATATAGCGCGTGGCGAACCCGGGCAATTCCGCGCCCGGAGCGTTAATGATGGTACCTGCGGGTAGATTATTGGCAGCCATAAGTAAGCTCCTGAATAAACGGGATTGTCGATCAAATAACGCTATTGCTAAACATGACGGATATTCAAGCCTGGATCAGGTCATCCAGCCTCAACCTGGCTATTTTGTAAATTTGCCGCAAACTTTCGCTGTGTTCCTGCGCAGGCTCCAACAGTAATCGCCTTTCCATCTGGCCAATAATGCCGGCACGGTCATAACCACGCACGGCCAGGACAAACGGAAAACCGAATTTCTGCCTATAAGCCTGATTCAAGCTGGTCAGTGTTTTATATTCTTCGGGCGAGCACTGCGTGAGGCCTGCTCCAGCCTGTTCACGCGCGGAATCGGACGTCAAACCGCCGCGTATGGCGGCTTTACCGGCCAATTCAGGATGCGCCCGGATCAGATCAAGTTGCGCCTGCGGCTGTGCCGCCTCGACACAAGCGACCATGGCATCATGCAGGGCCGCCACGCTGGCAAACGGCCGCTGTGCCAGCGCTTGCTCAGCCACCCATGGAGAATGCTCGAAAACACCACCAAGCAAACCAATGAAATCCGCCTCAGGCAAGCCATTCAATTCAGTCAACGTAATAGGCGAGCTCATACCGCTACCTTTCTGGAAGCGGCCGGGTACTGCTCCGCCCAGTGGCGCGCAATATCGGCACGCGTGGGTATCCAAACACGCTCATGGTTTTGCACATAATCGAGAAAATGCTGCAAAGCGGCAAATCGACCAGGGCGCCCGACCAGGCGGCAATGCAGGCCGACGGACAGCATTTTCGGAGTCGTGGCCCCTTCTGCGTACAGGACATCGAACGCGTCTTTCAAGTAAGCATAAAACTGCTCGCCGGTATTGAACCCCTGGGCAGTGGCAAAACGCATATCGTTCGTGTCCAGGGTATACGGAACCACAAGATGGGGCTTGACGGTGCCGTTGCTGAGCGCCACGTCAGTCCAGAAAGGTAGATCGTCCCCGTAGTAGTCGGAATCGTATAAAAACCCACCCTGCTCAACAACGATACGGCGCGTGTTGGGGCTGTCGCGCCCGGTATACCAGCCTTCCGGGTGCTTGCCGGTAAAGCGCGACACCACTTCAATACAGCGCTGGCAATGTTCTTTTTCCAGTGACTCCGGCAAGGATTGGTAATGTATCCAACGATAGCCATGACAGGCGATTTCATGTCCGAGCTCGACAAAAGCATGGCCGACTTCCGGATTGCGTTCCAGCGCCATGCCAATAGCGAAAATAGTCATGGGCAAACCACGGCGTTCAAATTCGCGCAACACCCGCCATACTCCTGCACGCGAACCATACTCGTAAATGGATTCCATGGACAGATGGCGATCAGGATAGGCGGCAGCCCCAATGATTTCGGACAGGAACTGTTCGGACCCAGCATCGCCGTGCAAGACGCTGTTTTCGCCCCCTTCCTCATAATTCAACACGAACTGCACCGCAATACGCGCCTGCCCAGGCCAATTCGCCTGGGGCGGATTACGGCCGTAGCCAATCAAATCTCGGGGGTAATGATTACGCATACGTGCTCCGGCATCGAAAATGTATAGACACAGGATATCCTTTTTTCCAGCCCCTGCCTCAAGACCGGCCTTGACAATTATTGATGCGCCCCAGAGAATCGTCAACAGCCAGTCAGCATAGCCGCACAGCAAAAACGGAGGCCCGACGATGGGCAAACTTTCGACCCATGTCCTGGACACCATGCACGGTCTGCCTGCCCAGGGTGTGCACATTACCTTGTACGCGATACAAGGCGAAGACCGCAAGCTGATTACACAGGCGGTCACTAACCACGATGGCCGCTGCAACGCCCCCCTGCTACAAGGCGACGAACTGCGCGCAGGGGTATATGAACTAGTATTCAAAGCGGGGGCTTACTTTTCTGGAAAAGGCATAGCGCTTCCCGAACCACGCTTCGTGGACGAGGTAAGCATACGATTCGGCGTCGCCAGCCCCGAGGAAAACTATCACGTTCCTCTGCTGGTTACGCCCTGGGCCTGGTCCACCTATCGCGGCAGCTGATATCGCATTCACTACCCTTCAAGGGAAGCTCATGCAAGCGTACCTACTGGAGTTCGGCAACCTGTTATTGCGCTGGCTACATGTCATCGCCGCCATCGCCTGGATAGGCGAATCCATTTACTTTGTCATGCTGGACAACAGCCTCAAGCCAGCCCATACGGCAAGCGCCAAGAAAAACGGCGTATTTGGCGAGATGTGGGCCGTGCATGGCGGCGGCTTCTATCACAATCAAAAATACCTGACCAGCCCGCGTGAACTGCCCTACGACCTGCACTGGTCGTTCTGGAAGGCATATACCACCTGGCTGTCCGGATTCGCGTTATTTGCCGCGCTCTATCTGGTCAAGCCATCGTTTTAC
>DATJCP010000044.1:0-4624 GCA_035514715.1 Candidimonas sp. | reverse complement strand
GTTAACCGGATTGCGTATTTCCATTCTGCCGCGCCAGGGCCAAGGCATATAACGTATCTCGCGGCAGCCCTGTCACCTTCGCAGCCACTCGCGCCGCGTCCCGCACCGACAAGGTTTCCAACAAGGCATCCAGCAACACGGAGCTAGACGGATCGATGTCCTCGTCCACGCCTGCATCATCGGCCTGATGCACGATCAGTACGAACTCCCCCTGGCTGCGATGCGCATCATCGGCCAACCAGGCAGCCGCGTCACCCAATGGCATGGTAACGACCTGCTCAAACCGCTTGGTCAGCTCACGCGCTATCGTTAGCTTGCGGACCGCCCCGCAAACCTGCAGCATGTCTTTTACCGCCGCGCCCAAGCGGTGCGGCGACTCGAACATCACAATGGGCGCAGGAACCGCACACCAACGCTGCAGCCACTTTTGACGGGCTCCGGCCTTGGGAGGCATGAAGCCCGCAAACACAAAAGCCGGATTTTCATCTGACGTAACGCCGCTGGCCATCAACGCCGCAATCACCGCGCTGGCGCCAGGGATCGCCACCACCCCATAACCCGCATCGCGCGCTGCCCGCACAATGCGGGCGCCAGGATCACTGACGGCTGGAGCGCCCGCGTCGGACACCAGCGCCACCCGCTCGCCGCGCGACAAGCGATCCACAATCGCCTGCGCCGCCTCGGCCTCGTTATGCCGGTGAGCAGCGATCAACGGCGTGCTGACCCCCCACGCATCCATCAAAGGACGGCTGGCGCGTGTATCTTCAGCAGCGATCACATCGCAACGCGTCAGTGTCTGCCAGGCGCGCAGGCTCAAATCGCCCAGGTTGCCTATTGGGGTCGCCACCACATACAAGGTTGCCGTCGGCCAGTGCTGGGCATCCACACGCTCGGTGAGACGTTTCCATGTCGCTGGGATGTCGGAAAAATCGGGGGTTTCGCTCATACTGGAAGACAGGGCCTTAAAGAGAAAAGGATAGGAATCATGGCCGACGATCAACGGCTATACGAACTGGCGCGGCTGGCGCAACAAAAAGCCATACGTAAGCGCCAGCGTCGGGATCGGCGTAAAGCGAAGGCAGACGCCACCAGAGAGCTTAAGGGGCCTGAACCACCAACGCTTTCTCCGTCGCAGCAAGCCGGCCATCGTGCCGAAGAACAGGCCCTGCATTACCTGCAAAGCTGCGGCCTGACGATACTGGCCCGGAACCTGCGCAGCAAAACAGGCGAAATCGATCTGGTCGCTGCTGATGACAATACGCTGGTGTTTGTTGAAGTCCGTCAAAGGCATTCACGACAATACGGTGGCGCTGCCGCCAGTGTAAACCGCAAGAAGCAAGCACGCCTGCTAAGAACAGCCCAATGTTTTCTACCGCGATTAGTGGGGCGCTATTTTCGCGGGGTGATGCCGGCTTGCCGATTCGATGTGGTTACCGTCGAACCAGAAGGGTTAGGGTGGATTAAGGATGCTTTTTCCCATTGACAGGCTGGGTCAAAAAAAGAAACAATTCGGCGCCACAAAATACAATCACTTACCTTCAGCCTGCGAGCACTCTTGCAGTTACGACACCCAGGATGACCAAGCCAATGAATGTCAGGCTCAAAACCTTGCTCAGCACCATTTTGCTTGCATTAGCTTCAGCCAATACCCACGCCTATGACACCGAGATCATCTATAACAACAAGGGCGAGGCTGCATTCGAGTTGCGTATCTACGGTCCGCAGGACGGCTCTTACTCTATGTTTGACCCTAACGGGGACAGATCCGACTTTGATCTGGATGGCAATGCGCGCCTGAAAATCCGGACAGCTATGGAGCACTGGGCGGAGATTCTGACCTTGAAGCCAGGCTACCGGCCCACTATCATCAATTTTGGATCCATTGCCCAACCGGATGCCAGGACCAGTACTGACGCCATACCAGACCAAGACTCCCCCAGCGGTCTGTTTCTTACCTACGCTCAAGCTGCGCTGTTGAATAAATTGGATAGCCAGGCTTTCAATCACGCTCACGCTACGATTGTTCTAGGCTCATTTAATTTCGACACGGCCCCCGTGATACCCAGCCAGTTACCCCTGAGTAGCCAGCCTGACTACAGCGCTACCGTTTTTCATGAACTGGCTCACGCCCTGGGCATGATAGGGGTAGCCGAAGACCCAGGTGGACAAAACACCAGAATACCGTATATCCGCCCCACAATGACTCTCTGGGCGGCAGGGTTACGTGACGACAACGGGAATCCCGCCAGGCCCGGTCAGACCGTGCTCTGCGTCCCGTGCGACAATCCTTATGACCCCGACGCCTTCGACCTGCGCAAGGATAAGGGCTATTTCACCAGCAAGCACGTACAGGAAGTTCTGAACGGCGGCATGCCCGGCATCCCGGTCAGTATCTTGCGCTTCCACGATTATCCTGCATTCGGCGTAGACATGGACTACATGGGCCACTCAGAGCTGCGCAACAGCGTGATGAGCCACCAGTCCTATCGCAATTACACTAATTTCATGGAAGCGGAAATCGCCGCGCTGCAAGATCTGGGGCTGACGATCGACCGGCGTAATTTCTTCGGCTATTCGGTTTATGGCAATGATGTCACGCTGACCAATACCAATGGTTTTTTTGCCCGGAACGCGGGCGGAACGGCTTATTTGCCCGGCCAGTACAACCAGGCAACCCAGGGTCTGGGTCTGCACATTTATGGCGAGCGCAACACCCTCACCCAGGCGGCGGACCTGCTAAGCGCAGGTCCCGGCGGAGTGGGTGTGCGTGTGGACGGCAGCGAGAACACACTGATCATCCCGCAGGCCACGCGCATCCACGCCCAGGGCTGGTATGGCCGCGGCCTGCAGTTCAGCTATGGCCGCCACCACAATATCGTGCAGCAGGGCGAAGTACGCGCCGAAGGCGAAGAAGGCGTGGGAGCCCTGTTTGACTTTGGCAACAATGCCATGGGCAACTGGGGAGACGGGATCAACGGAGGGGATTACCGTGGCTCTTGGCTGTGGATCGAACAGGATCAGACTGTGCCACCCGAATTCATCCCCGAAATCCTACAAGGCGCGCTGGTCAGTAATTACGACCTGTCCGGCACGCTCTCGGGAAAACAAGCGGCCATTGCCATCGCAGACAATGCCTGGGTGCAGAATATCAACATTATGCAGGGCGCCCAGATCCAGGGCGACATTCTGTCCAATTATTCGGCGCGCGATCCGGCAGGCGAACTGCGCCTGACCCGCGTAAGCTTCGGCCAGAAAGCCGACGCGCAAGGCCGCGCCACACCACAAGCCGACCCTGACTTCCGCCTGCGCTATGACGGCAACATCCAGGGTGGCGACAATCTGGCCGTGGTCATCTCCGGCGGTGCGGCCTCGCTTAATGGCAATCATGATCTGTACGGCCTGCGCGTGGGCGCCGGCGCCACCCTGGGCGGCAACAGCACTTACGCCATCAATCCCGAAAGCGTCTTCATCAACCAGGGCACCCTGAGCCCCGGCAACTCCTTCGGCCAGATCACCATCCGGGGCAATTTCATCCAGGAACCGCAAGGGCGTATTCTGATCGAAGCGAACACCCGCGAGCATGACCGCATCGACATCCAGGGCGTGGCCCAGTTGGCCGGCGAGCTCAACGTGCAACTGCAGCCGGACTGGTACGCCGATGGCTGGAGCCTGAACAAGGACACGGTCTTCCAGGCCACACAAACTGCTGGCAACTTCGACCTGCTGACTGCTAGCCTGACTTCCCCCACGCTGGGCGTGCAGGTGGCCAATGGCCTGTGGACCGTCAAGCGCAATAGCGCCTCGTACTCGCAGTACGCCCCCAACGCCAACGCCGCCGCCGTGGGGCGCAGCCTGGAACAAGCTGCCACCGACAGCCAACGCCCGCTGGCCACCGTCTACCAGGCGCTGGACTTCTCCAGCATCGATGGCAACGACATCCGCAACGCACTGGATCAATTAAGCGCCGGCGCCTACGGCGCGCAACTGGCCGCCAGCTTGCGGCGCGAACAACTGATATCGGAACAGCTACGCCAACGCCCCGGCCTGGGCAAGGACGGTTGGCAGACGTTCATCCAGCCCTTTGGCGGCAGCTACCGCTGGCAACTGGGCAGCAATGACGTCGATCACCGCAGCCATACCTACGGCGTACTCTTCGGCGCTGAACACCGCGCCGCGGGCAGCGACTGGAGTCTGGGTGCACACGCCACTGCCAACGAGCAACGCCTGAACATAGACGCCCCCTTCCAGGCCAAGAGCAAACTGACCAGCATGGGCGCTGGCGTACATGCCCTGTACCGAGCCAACGCTCGGCAAGGCTGGAGCGGCGTAGCCCAGGTCCGCGCCGGACTGGAGCACGGAAAAATGAACCGCCGCATCAGCTTTGCCGGCTACCAGGCCCATCCGGCGGCGGACTGGACCGGCCACTCCCTGGCCGCCGGCATTCAGGCCGCCTATAACTGGCCGCTGGGAGAGAATGGCAGTGTCGGCCCTGTGCTGACGCTGGACTACCTGCGTTACAGCCGTCCCGATTTAACCGAAGACGGGGATACTGCCAGTCGTCTGCACCTGGATTCCAGCCGCACCAACGCCCTGCAGGCATCGCTGGGACTGGCTGCACGCCAGA
>DATJCP010000043.1:0-3575 GCA_035514715.1 Candidimonas sp. | reverse complement strand
CTATGAAGTAGCGGGTTAATTAAACGTTACCAGACTGCTTTGTATCAATATATGGTGCCGACGGCGAGACTCGAACTCGCACAGCTTTCGCCACTACCCCCTCAAGATAGCGTGTCTACCAATTCCACCACGTCGGCTTGTAAAGACCGGTATTCTAGCACGAATTTAACTTCGTTTTTTTCCGGAGCCCGCATCACGCATAAAGCCCCGAATCAATACTATTTGCTTTCAGCCGGCGCCGCGGGGATTGCCGGTGCAACAGGCTTTTCAGCAGCCGGAGTTGGTGCCGAAGGCACTGCTGCCGGGGCTTCTGCGGCTGGAGCGGGGGCTGGTGCCGACGGCACAGCAGGAGCCGCAGGCACAGCAGCGCCAGGTGCTGCGGGCACAGCCGAACCTGTGGCGGGCTCTTGAGCCTGGAAGCCTTGCATAACGCCGCCATCAAGGATGGACTTGCCGCCGGGGTGATGCGCCACATAGGCCAAACCGCCTGTGGATACGAAAAAGATGATGGCGGCCCACTTGGTAGCGCGCGACAGGAAGTTGGCGGCGCCGGTTGCGCCAAACAAACTACCTGCGGAACCGCCCCCAAACGAAGAGCCCATGTCGGCGCCCTTGCCCTGCTGCAGCAAGACCAACAAAATAATACTCAACGACGATACGACCTGGATCGCCAGAAGAACAGGTGACAACCATTGCATGAAAAAACTCCGAAGCCTATGCGGCCGCTATACGTAAAAATTCTTCTGTCACCAGCGACGCGCCACCTACAAGGGCGCCGTCGATATCAGACATGGCAAACAAACTAAGGGCATTAGACGCCTTGACGCTACCGCCATATAAAACCCTGACCTGCGGCACACCCAATGCAGACAATTGCGCTCGAATAAAGGCGTGCACATCTTGAGCCTGCTGCGGCGTAGCCGTAAGGCCGGTGCCGATGGCCCACACAGGTTCGTAGGCAAGTACCATTTTAGCAACCGCATCGGCGCCCAACGCCAGCACCGGTGCAAGTTGGCGGGTAATGACTTCGGTGGTAAGCCCCGCTTCTTGCTCAGCCAAGGTTTCGCCAACGCAAACGACAGGCGTGATGCCCGCATTCAAGGCAGCCTGTGCTTTATCCGCGACCAAGGCATCGGTTTCGCAATGCAACGTGCGGCGCTCGGAATGGCCAACCAAAACCCACCGGCAGCCGAAGTCATTCAGCATTCCCGGCGAAACTTCGCCGGTAAATGCGCCCTGCTCGTGCTTGCTAACATCTTGCGCACCCCAGGAGATTCCGCTGCCATGCAGGCTGGCGCCCACCTGCCCCAAATAAGGGAAAGGCGCACATACAGCCAAATCGCAATCATGCACAACAGCCACGCCGGCACACAAGCCCCTAAGGAGCATCGCGTTGCTGGCTTGGTTGCCGTGCATTTTCCAGTTGCCTATGACAAGGCGCTTACGAACTAAAGGGGTATTCATTAAGCCCAAGAAGAAAAATTGGATAACCCGGCATTGTAGCCTGTTAGCCGCAAATCCGCACGGCTCGGTTATACCGTCAGGACAATTTGCCCGATTTGCTCACCCGCATCCATCATGGCATGTGCATCGCACGCCCTTTCCAGAGGAAAAGTAGCATGCACGATGGGACGAATCTTCTTGGCTTCAAGCAAAGGCCAGACGTGCTGCTTCAAAGCCTGCGTAATTTCCGCCTTGAAAGATACAGGACGCGGACGCAAAGTAGAGCCGGTAACAACCAAGCGACGACGCAAGATCTGGTTGCAGTCTATGGTTGCCTTGGCACCGCCTAACAACGCAATAATCACGATACGGCCATCGTCGGCCAGGCAGTTTATGTTGCGGTTAATGTATTCGCCGGCAACCATATCCAAGATCACGTCCACACCCTTTCCGTCTGTGGCTTTTTTAACTTCCTCCACATAGTCTTGAGTACGGTAGTTGATGCCAAGCACAGCGCCCAAACCCTCGACTGCCCGTGCGCGCTCGTCGCTGCCGACAGTAGCGTATACCTTGTGACCCATGGCCGTTGCCAACTGGACCGCCGTAGTGCCTATACCACTGGCTCCGCCATGCACCAACAAGGACTCGCCCGCCGACAACTGCCCGCGATCGAAAACATTGCTCCACACGGTGTAGTAAGTTTCCGGCAATCCAGCAGCTTCTACATCAGACAAGCCCTTGGGAACCGGCAGGCACTGCTCGACGGGCGCAACGCAATATTCCGCATAGCCGCCGCCCGCCAACAAGGCGCAAACCTTATCGCCTATCGCCAGGCCACCGGCCGCTGCATCACCGCCCACGATTTCACCAACCACCTCAAGACCCGGCAGATCGGAAGCGCCGGGAGGCGCCGGATAATTGCCCTTACGCTGAAAGACATCCGGGCGATTGATGCCGGCAGCTGAAACCTTAATAAGCACCTCGCCCGCTTTAGGCTCGGGCATAGGGCGATCCACCAGCACCAAGACCTCGGGTCCGCCCGGCTTCGAAATTTCCACTGCCTTCATAAGAACTCCTTGAACAGTATGCAAAAGAACCATTATCGCCTGTTAAATGATTTTTTTGCCCACAAACACCCTTTCAGCCCACAAGTGCCGCTACATAGGCTAAACTCACGTCCTTCTGAGTAGATGGAAGTTCCGTAATGCAATCGGACCTCCATTCTGTATGTCGTAATACATGGCATGCAAATACAGGAAATGGAAGCGTGCCAGAGCGGTTGAATGGACTGGTCTTGAAAACCAGCGACGGGGTAACCCGTCCGTGAGTTCGAATCTCACCGCTTCCGCCATACACCCTTACTATCGCGTTATGCTTTGGTTTGCCAACCCAGCGCCACAAACGCACGTATCGTAATGGTGTTCATACAAAATATCGTCACCCCAAAAATAAAGCGGCTTGCCCGCCTCCGCCTGCCAAGCTGCGGACGAGTTGCATTCAGCATCATCACTTGCACCATACTGACCAGCCCGGCGATAGCCTGTGAGGGCGCGCAACGCATCCGCCTGCATACGCCGGTCGAACTAAGCGCACAGCAATTGGCCGAATTTCGCGCACTGCCTCCTTTGCGAGTGCTGGCCGTTGACGCCCCGCCCATGGCCCGCTACAACAAAGATCAGCGCACCTATACCGGCGTCAGTGTGGATGTCCTTTGTTTTATTACAAAACAACTCGGACTGCGCTACGAGCTTATTCCCGGGCGGGATCAAACCGTTGCTGAGAAAATCCAGCAGATTCAAGACGGCCGTGCCGATATATTCATTCCCTTGAGCCGCACATCTGAACGTAATCGGCGCGGTATTTTCACCAGCCCTTATTACGAAAGCCACTATGCCGTCATAGCCCGCAAGGGGCGGCGCCTGCCTATACACAAAGCCACTGACTTGGCTCAGTACCGCGTAGGCATCGTGGGCGGCGTCGCGTTTGAACCCATACTCAAAGAAATTATCCCCCCGAACCAACTGGTTATTTACGACAAATTACTCACAAGCGACGCACTTTTCCAGGCAGTACAGGATGACGACATTGACGTAGCCGTATTCAACAAAAACATTTTCATCGAAAAGCGCTAT
>DATJCP010000042.1:0-1902 GCA_035514715.1 Candidimonas sp. | reverse complement strand
CTTGGCCCCCTTGGCCACCAAAGCGATATTACCGTGGGACCGAGTAAATACCTGGATAATCAGCGAGGTTTCCCGCCAGGCAGCCGAGTGCAATAAATAACCGGCCGCATCCTGAACGCGTTGCGTTCGTCTACTCATATCCCAGTTCGCGCAGGGCACTCTCGCGATCAGACCAGCCCTTGCGCACCTTGATATAAACTTCCAAGTGCACGGTCTTGTCCAGCAGCTTGACCATGTCTTGCCGCGCCTCGGAGGCGATGCGCTTCATGTGCCCGCCGCCTGCGCCCAACAAGATAGGGCGCTGGCTATCGCGTTCGATCACGATGCAGGCTGCAACCCGCACACCAAGATCGTTCTCTTCCCACTCTTCGATAACAACGGTGCAGCCATAGGGAAGCTCGTCGCCAACAAGACGGAAAATCTTTTCGCGTATCAGCTCGGCCACAATAAAACGCATGGGCCTATCAGTAAGGGCGTCAGCCTCGAACATGGGCTCGCCTTCGGGCAGCCGGGCAGCAATTTCAGTCAGCAGATTATCCAGTTGCACGCCGCGCAAAGCGCTGACAGGCACCACGGCAGAATACGGATGCTGCGCCATGATCTTGCTAACGTACGAGAACATATCGTTCTTGCTTTTCAGGGCGTCGACTTTATTGACGACCAGAATGGTCTTTTCCCCGGACTTGGGCAGCAATGGCAATAACTGGGCATCGCCCGGCGACCACTTGCCGGCCTCGACGACGTGAACCACCACATCGACATCGGCCAATGTTTGGGTGACCACGCGATTCATCATGCGATTCATGGTTCCGCCATGACGGGTCTGAAACCCGGGGGTATCCACAAACACGAATTGCTCTTGTTCGCGGGTAAGCACCCCGTGTATGCGATGGCGCGTCGTTTGCGCTTTACGCGAAACGATAGAGATTTTGCTACCTATCAGGGCATTGGCCAAAGTGGACTTGCCCACATTGGGACGCCCTACGATAGCAATGAAACCACAACGAAAAGGATCGGTCATTTGTTCTCCTGGGACACTGCCACAGGCAATGACAACTGTGTTGACTTACGGGCACGCGCGGTACGCGAACCTTTGGCGGGAGCCAAGGCGGCTATTGCCGCAATGGCCAGCTCGGCCGCCGACTGTTCAGCCGCACGACGGCTGGCGCCCGGTGCACTGACCTTGATTTCCAGCTTGGGGATCTGGCACTCGACTTCGAATAGCTGATTATGCGCCGCACCATGCGTTGCTACAACTGTATAGGCAGGCAAATCCAGCTTGCGCGCCTGCAATAATTCCTGCAGCAGGGTCTTGGGATCTTTACCCAAGGTTTTAGGATCGACATGCTGCAGTATGGATTCGTATTGGCCGGCGATGACTTTTTGCGCGGCATCGAAACCGCCATCAAGAAAGACCGCCCCCAGAACCGCTTCCAGGGCATCCGCCAGAATCGATGGGCGCCGGAAGCCGCCGCTTTTCAGTTCGCCCTCACCCAGCCGCAAATACTGCGATAACGACAATTTCCCAGCGATATCGGCCAACGACGCCTGCTTGACGAGATTGGCGCGCAAGCGCGACAAATCGCCCTCGTCGATACGCGGAAAACGTTGAAACAACAACGCGGCAACCACAAAATTAAGCACAGAATCGCCCAGGAACTCCAGGCGTTCATTGTGATGGGCGCTGTGGCTGCGATGCGTAAGCGCCTGGCTCAGCAAAGTACTATCGGTAAACCGATAGTCCAGTGCCTGCTCCAGGGATGCAACGCTAGCCATTAGTGAAAACGCCCTATGCGGCTGGGTTCCGTGAAATTCATCCAGATAAAGAAGGCGCGGCCGACAATGTAATTGTCTGGAACAAACCCCCAATAGCGGCTATCCAGGCTGTTGTCGCGATTATCG
>DATJCP010000041.1:0-3195 GCA_035514715.1 Candidimonas sp. | reverse complement strand
CGGGTGGTGCTGCGCCAGCTTGAACACTTGCGCGGCGATATCCAGGAATACGCCAGCGGGGTCAAGGGCAGGGTGCGGGTATATGCCAATACAACAGCCATGAACGAATTCATGCCGGCTATCTTGGCAAATTATCTTGCCGCCCACCCCGATGTCAATGTCGAGTTGCGCGAGCGGCTAAGCTACCTGGTGGTCAAGGCTGTGGCTGATGGCACGGCCGATATCGGCATTACCGCTCACGCTGGCGGCGGTGAAAATATCGAGTTCCTGCCTTACAGAACAGATCGCCTGGTATTGGTCACGCATAAGGAGCATGTCCTGGCGGCGAACAATAGCGTCGATTTCGATGAAACGCTGGTCTACGATTATGTAGGCCTGTCCGAAGCGAGCGCCATTCATGCTTTTTTGTTGCAGGCTGCCGACGACTTGGGCCGGGTGTTGCGTTTTCGAGTCGAAGTCAGCAATTTCGAAGCGGTGTGCCGGATGATCGCCGCGCATGTGGGTATTGGCGTCATCCCCGAAACCGCTGCCCGACGCTATGTAAAAGATCTGCCTTTGCAGATCATTTCCCTCAACGACGCGTGGGCCCTGAGGCGCCTGCATATTTGCGTCAGACAATTCGATAAGCTTCCAATATTTGCCAAGGAACTGGTTTCCTTGCTGGTCAAGGATGGTTCCAAGGAGAACAATGATGTCTAAAGTAGTTCTTGCTTCTAATAATGCAGGCAAGTTGAAAGAGTTTTCCGCCATTCTTGCCCAGGCGGGTATCGAGATGATCGCGCAAGGGGAGTTGGGTGTGCCGGAAGCGCCGGAGCCTTTTTTCACCTTTGTCGAAAATGCGTTGGCCAAGGCGCGGCATGCCAGCCAGATCACCGGCCTGCCTGCATTGGCCGACGATTCAGGGCTATGCGTGGCTGCCTTGCATGGCGCGCCAGGGGTGTTTTCGGCACGTTTCGCCGCCTTGGCTGGCGGTGAAAAGTCTGACGCTGCGAATAATCAGCACTTGTTGCGGCAATTGGCCGCCAGCAGCGATAAGTCTGCCTGCTATGTTGCGGTTCTGGTCTACGTGCAGTCGGCCGACGATCCCATGCCCATCATTGCACAGGGGCTGTGGCACGGCGAGATCGTCGATACGCCCAAGGGCGGCAATGGTTTTGGCTACGACCCGCATTTTTTTGTGCCAAGTTTGGGCAAAACAGTGGCCGAGCTGGATCCCGCCATAAAAAACAGCCTCAGCCACCGTGCCCAGGCGTTGCAAGTATTGCTGCAGGCTTTGGCTGAGCAAACTGCCTTTGTCGCTTCCAACTGATTTCGAGACTTCGGTGCATCCAACCTTTACTATCATTCCTGAAGAGCAGGCCAGAAAACCCGGCGTGGTTCCGCGTATTGGCGCCAAGCCGGTGTCCATGCTGACCAGTCTTCCGCCCTTGTCCTTGTATGTCCATGTTCCGTGGTGTGTGCGCAAGTGTCCTTATTGCGACTTCAATTCCCATGAGCTGAAAAACGAAGTTCCTGAAAGTGAATACCTGGCTGCCTTGCGGGCTGACCTGGAACAGGCGCTGCCGTTGGTGTGGGGCCGTCAAGTTGTGTCCATCTTCATCGGAGGGGGTACGCCTAGCCTGCTATCGGCCAGGGCCTTGGACGATATGCTGTCTATGTTCCGGGCTTGCCTGAACATATTGCCCGATGCTGAGATCACCATGGAAGCCAACCCCGGCACCGTGGAAGCGGGGCGCTTTGCCGAGTATGCCGCAAGCGGCGTAAATCGTATTTCCTTGGGTATACAAAGTTTCAACGATCAGGCGCTTAAGGCCTTGGGCCGCATCCACGATGCCCGCCAGGCTTGCGACGCTATTGAAATCGCGCAACGCGCAGTTCAGCGGGTCAACCTGGATCTGATGTACGCCTTGCCGCAACAGTCTGTAGAGGCCTGTGCCCAGGACTTGAAGCAGGCCATGTCGTTCCAGACCGGCCATTTGTCTTTGTATCACCTGACGCTGGAACCCAATACCGTCTTTGCCAAGTATCCGCCGGTAGTGCCGGACGACGATACGAGCGCGGCAATGCAAGATCTCATCACCGAGGCAACCAGCGCCGGTGGGTGGGAGCAATATGAAGTTTCCGCTTATGCCAAGCCCGGCCAGCGCTGCCTGCACAACCTTAATTACTGGGAGTTTGGCGATTACCTGGGCATAGGGCCGGGCGCTCATGGCAAGCTGTCATTCCACGACAAAATCATACGCCAGGCCAAGCTCAAGAACCCCACTTCCTGGATGGAAAAGGCGGTGCGGCGCGATGGCAGCCATGTCGCTGAAGAGCGTGTGATCGCGCCGGGAGAACTGGGCTTCGAGTTCATGCTGAATGCATTGCGCCTGAAAGCCGGTGTTCCGGCCAGCAGCTTTCGAGAGCACACCGGGTTGTCGGTTTTGTCGATTGCGCCAGCCGTCAAACAGGCGATCGCCAAGGGCTTGCTGGAGTCTGATCCGTCGCGTTTCCAGGCAACGGCCTTGGGTTGGCGGTTTTTGAACGATTTGCAGGCAGAATTCTTGGAATAATCAAGATGGCTTGCAAATGTGCACTACAATTTGCACCATAATGGTGCGCTAAGCACCGAGTTGGTGAGAGGCCCGGGCTAAGTTCAGGACTCAGCGCTTTTTTGATGCGTAAAAACTGGCACGCCAATTGCGTATACAGCTGCGTCTCATCATTCTTTTTCGATTTCATTGGTTCAGGAGCCTATATGTCCACCCCGCAAGACGTTGTCAAATTAATTGCAGATCGTGAAGTTGCTTTTGTCGATTTCCGCTTTACCGATACACTGGGTAAAGAGCATCACCTGACTGTTCCCGGCCATGCGGTTGACGAAGAAAGGATGGAAACCGGTGTCGCATTCGATGGTTCGTCCATCGCCGGATGGAAAGGGATCGAGGCATCCGATATGGTGCTGATTCCTGATTCGACCACCGCCCACCTGGACCCGTTCCGCGAAGAGACGACGCTGATCCTGACTTGCGACGTTGTTGAACCGTCCGATTTGAAAGGTTATGATCGCGATCCACGTTCGCTGGCCAAGCGCGCCGAAGCCTATCTGAAGTCCAGCGGCTTGGGTGATACGGCTTATTTTGGCCCTGAACCTGAGTTTTTCGTCTTCGACGGCATTACCTGGAACGACGACATGTCGGGCAGTTTCGTCAA
>DATJCP010000040.1:0-10078 GCA_035514715.1 Candidimonas sp. | reverse complement strand
TGGCGCGATGGCACGACCTTGCCTTCGCCACGCACAACCTCGTCGATACTGCCCAATGCCGCCCACACGATCAGGGCGATAAGAGCCAAAAGCGATACCCACAACAGCAAGCGTGAACCACGGGCCGTTTGCTGGCCTATGGCCTGATGGGCATCCGCATTGTCGGCTTCGCTTCGGCTGGAAACCTGAGAGTTGCTTAACGACAATGTCAGCGGAAACACATGACGATAAAAATCGAACATCATGCGGCCCCTTTAGCACGGCCGATGCGGCCTTGACGCAAGGCTTCCACGACTTGATCCTTGGGCCCGTCAGCCATGATTCTGCCGTTATCAACCACGATCAGCCGGTCGACCAGTTCCAGTAAAGCAGTACGATGAGTAATCAAGACCATGGTTTTATTTACCGAGGCCTCTTTAAGTCGGCGCTTGAGCGCCGCTTCACTTTGGTTATCCATATTGCTGCTGGGCTCATCAAGCAACAATATAGGCGGATCGTTGATCAGGGCGCGGGCAACCGCTACCGACTGGCGTTGGCCACCAGACAAGGAGTCGCCGCGCTCGCCTATCATCATGTCGTAGCCATCGGGATGGCTGGCTGCGAACTCTTCAATGCCTGCAATGCGTGCAACCTCGAGCATGTGGCTATCTTCGGCAAAGGGTGCGCCCAGCGTCAGGTTGTGCTTGAGGCTGCCATAGAACAAAACCGGGTCTTGCGGTACATAACCGATGGCGCGGCGCAAGTCGGCCGGGTCGATTTGCTTGACGTCGATGCCATCGACAAGCACCGCCCCTTCGGTAGGCTCATACAAACCCAGCACCAGCTTTTCAAGCGTAGTTTTACCCGATCCGATACGACCAATAATACCGACCTTTTCCCCGGCTTTGATCTTGAGATTGAGCTTGCTTAGGACTGGTTGGCTAACGCCCGGATAACTGAAGCTGACATCACGGAATTCGATGTCGCCGGTCAGGAAAGGCCGGGGAACAAAACTTTTTTCGGCCGGGCGCTCAACCGGCATTTTCATGTAGTTATCGATGGAGTCCAGCGAGGTACGGGCGTTCTGGTATTGCATCATCAACCCCGCCACCTGCCCCAACGGCGCCAGGCAACGGCCTGCAATCATGGACGATGCAATAATGCCGCCCAATGACAATGCCGCATCCTGGATCAAGAAAGTACCGATGACGATAACGGCAATCGTGACCAGTTGCTGGGCGGTCTGCACAAACGATACGGTAACCGATGAAATCAGCTTGATGCGGGCGCCGATACGGGCCAGGAACTCAGTGGAGCTTTCCCATTTGCGCTGCGAAGTACTCTGCGCATTCAGCGTTTTAATGGTTTCCAGCCCAGACAGGGATTCGACCAGCCCCGCGTTGCGCTGGGCGCTGGCCTGGAATGATTCCGTCACCAGATGCTCCATACGAGCCTGCGCAATGAACGATACGATCAACACCACCACAATCGCGATCACCGGCGGAATGATCATCCAGGGTGAAACCCAGGCCAATACAGCCAGGAACAGCAGCACAAATGGCAGGTCGACCAAGGTGGTCAGGCTGGCAGAGGCAATGAAATCGCGTACGGATTCGAAAGAACGCAAGTTGGACGCGAACGAACCCACCGACACTGGCTTGCTTTCCATGCGTAGGTCGAGCACGCGTTCCATAATTTGCGCTGAAAGCTTGACATCCACCTTCTTGCTTGCCGTGTCGACAACATAGGCTCGAATACTGGTCAGCACCAGGTTAAATACCATGGTCAGCGCAATGCCTATGGTCAGCACCCATAGGGTTTCAATGGCATTGTTGGGCACTACCCTGTCGTACACATTCATGGTGTACAGCGGCATGACCAGCGCGAAAATATTGATCAGTACGGCAGCGACAAGAGCATCGCGGTACAAGCGCCAGTTTTCAAAAATGACAGCCCAGAACCAATGCTTGCTTTTTGCCTTGCTGGTTTCGCGCGCACGGGCCTCGAACCGGAACAAGGGTTTTACAAAATAGGCCAGGCCAGTGTAATCGGCCAGCAGTTCAGCGGCGGGAACTTGAACGGGACTGCCCGACTCTGGATACTGCACCAGATAAGAACCAGGTTGCACTTCCAGCAACAGACAGGCTCGCCCGCCCTTTAGCACCAGAATGGCTGGCAACAAGGCTACTGGCATGTTGTCCAGCTTGCGCCGTAGCAATCGCGCCGAGCAATGCGCGCGCGCTGCCGCGCGCGGCAACAAGGCCAGAGTCAGTTTGTGATCGACCAGCGGCAAGCCGCCAGACAAGGCCTGAGCCGAGCACGGGTTGCCGTGTATTCGGGTCAGTTCGACCAAGCAGCCCAATAAGGGATCGTCATGCGTCAGGTGTGCGGAGACCTGTTCGGTTGCAGCCTGTTCGGTTGTTTCAGCAATGCCATCCATCAGAACAGATTATCCTCGTCTTGTATTAAATCGAGCGAATCACGCAGGCGCTGACGGGCGTGTTTACGCCGGTTCAGCTTCGCCAGGGCCTCTGACGGCAAATCGGTAAGCCGCAAGGTACCATTGGCCAGCAATGCATCTATTAAGTCCTCCAGCACCCGGATGAACTCTGCATCCAGTGCTGAAAGATCGGATTCCTGCGGTTTGTCCTGATCCAAACAAATCTCCTTTACTGCCAGACGCCCAGAAAGTTACTTCTTGGCAGGTGCCTTGGTGTTCAGCGTTTTGATCGTAGGCGGCAACATCCCATCGCGGTATACCATGTCGACAGGTGCAAGATTGCGGGTGTCGGGTGCCGGCGTCAGGCACGCAGTTAGGCTTTCTTCAGGGAAATCCAGCTTGCTTGCTTCATCGGGTGCATCTTTGTATGGCTGCGATAGCGAAACGGCAGGCAACACTTGGTGCGATAGAGCCAACCAGCGATACTCCGCTTTTTTCAGATCGAACTGGGCATTGACCAACGCACGGCGTGAATCGAAAAGTTCGTTTTCGGTATCGAGCAAATCAAGTAACGAACGCTCGCCGATCTGGAACTGCTGCATATACGCGGCGCGAACCTTGGACGTGGCCATTTCGTGCTCACGCAGGAAAGGCAATTGTTCACGCAACTTCATGATGTTGTTCCAGGCTACCGACAAGTCTTGCTGGACATTGCGGCAGGTGTAGTCGCGCACATCGCGGGCAGCATAGTTTTGCGCCATGGTCTGGCGTACACGGGCCTGATCGGCGCCGCCACGGTAGATGTTATAAGACATCACCAACTGCACATTGGAGCTTTGTGCGTCGCGGAAAGGCGTGCCAGGCTGAGCACGATCTTTTCCGGTGCCGGCACGGAACTCTAGCGTAGGCGCATGCTTGCCCTTGGCGGATGACACCCCTTTTTCTGCTGCCTGAACCAGGGCTTGCTTGGAAAGGATGGCAGGACTGCTACGCAAGGATGGTGTGAAATCCTTGGGGTCCTTGGGCAGATAACCTGCAGCATCGGGCGCATCCAACAACGTTGCCGTAGGGTATTCGCCCACAATACGGCGATAGCGCTGATTGACATCGTTCAGGTTATTGCTTTCGGTCATCAGGTTCGACTGGGCCAACGCCAGACGGCCATTGGCTTGTTCAAGGTCAACCCCGCGGCCTACGCCGGATGCCTGCCGTTCGCGTAACCGGGTCAGCGTGTCTTGGTGAACGCCGAAGTTATCGCGGGCAAGGCGTTCCATTTCGCGGAAGCGCTGGACGTCTAAGTAGGCGCCGGCCGCTTCAGCCGCCAGGGCATCGACAGTAGCCAGCAGCTCGTAATAACCCGACAGCTTTTCAAAGCCCAGCTGTTTTACGTTGTTGATCGTGGAGAAGCCGTCGAATAAAAGCTGGCGCAATTGCAGGCTATAGCCGCTGCGTCCCCAGCGATCTGCGCTGGATTCCGATGTGCTGCCGCGCCATTCGCGCCCTACCCAGCCCTGCGCGGTGACTTCAGGCAACAAGCCGCCCTTCACCACGTTCTGCCCTTCCAGGGTAGATTGGAAATCCTGGAATCGCGCGCGAATTTCAGGATTGGAAATCACGGTACGCTCGACCGCTTCGGTCATGTTGCTGGATTGTGCAAACGCCATTGAAGTCGCTGACGCCGCGCCAGCCAAGGCCACGCCTTGTAGTATCTTGGACAAGTTCATGTAGATGTCTCCTGGAACTGAAATTAAAGCCTCGCACGCGGCGCAACAATGCGTTATTGCGATACCTACGCACAGATATGTTGTTTTAGTGGATATGAAAAGCCGCAGCTGCCTCGAACAATGTTGGGGCAATGGACATGGCGCCGCTAGATATCGGCTGAGTGATAATTTGCTGAGTTACACGGCGTGGGGACAAGCACACGTTAGCCATAGATAACAATCGCAACTTTTGGCAAGGCGGAGCTATGAGCTTCTGGCTCATATTCTTGAGGCATAACCTTGCGTCTGGTCAAAAAACGGCCCTATGGTTTACCAAAACCAAATGCCGTCAACAACGCAAGGAGTTAGCCCCCCTCAAGTTGTAAGGCGATTGTATCTGTATTTGTCAAATGCCTCCAGTGGTAAATGTTAAACAATTGTCAATTTGTCAATTCTTCACATAGCGGTACACCTTAGGCTTAAATAATTAATACCAAAAGTGCTTAATCCGCCCGGGCGTATATGATCTAAGATGTTGCGCATAAATTTTCATTAAAACGGGGACCCCATATGTACGAATCTTTAGCACTCTATATAGATGGCGAATTTGTAAGCGGCGAGGGCCGGAAAACCGAAGAAGTCACTAATCCGTCCACACTGGAAGTATTAGGTCATTTACCTCACGCCACCAAAGCTGACCTGGATCGCGCCTTGGCTGCGGCTGCGCGCGCCTTTGAAACCTGGCGCCACAGCTCGCCCATGCAACGCTCGGAAATCCTACGCAAGGTCGGCCAGCTTTCCCGTGACCGCGCCCAGGAAATCGGCCGCAACATGACGCTTGACCAGGGCAAGCCGCTGGCCGAGTCGGTTGGCGAAATCATGTCCTGCTCCGACCACGCCGACTGGCATGCCGAAGAGTGCCGCCGTATTTATGGCCGTATTGTTACCCCGCGCAGCCCTGAAATCCGTCAAATGGTATTGCGCGAACCTATAGGTGTATGCGCAGCGTTCACGCCCTGGAACTTTCCTTACAACCAGGCTATCCGTAAAGTCTGCGCAGCCATCGGCGCCGGCTGCACCATCATCCTGAAGGGGCCTGAAGACTCGCCTAGCGCCGTCATGGCCATCGCCCGCCTGTTCCACGATGCCGGCCTGCCTCCTGGCGTGCTTAATATTGTCTGGGGCGTGCCCAGCGAAGTCTCCGACTACCTCATCCGCTCGCCCATTGTGCGCAAAGTGTCCTTCACCGGTTCCGTACCCGTCGGCAAGCATATTGCCTCGCTGGCAGGCGCGCACATGAAGCGCGTCACCATGGAGCTGGGCGGCCATTCGCCGGTTATCGTGTTCGACGATGCCGACATCGACCGCGCCGCCAAGCTGCTCGCGCGCTTCAAAGTTCGCAATGCCGGGCAGGTGTGCATTTCGCCTACGCGCTTTTATGTCCATAACAACGTCTATGACCAGTTCCTGGAAGGCTTTGTCAATGTGCTGAAAACGGTCAAGGTTGGCGACGGCCTGGACCCGGAAACCCAAATGGGCCCGCTGGCTCATGCGCGGCGTGTTCCAACCATGAGCAAATTCGTGGAAAACGCACTGCAGGTCGGCGGCAAGGTCGTACTGGGTGGTGAACCGCTGGATCGCACCGGCCACTTCTTTGCGCCCACTGTCGTTACCGACTTGCCTGAAGACTCCATGCTGATGACCGAAGAGCCTTTCGGCCCCATCGCCCCCATTGCACGGTTTTCCGACACAGACGACGTCATCAAGCGCGCCAACTCCCTACCCTTTGGCCTGGCCTCGTACGTGTTCACCAACTCCTTGCAAACGGCCACCAAAGTCTCCAACAACCTGGAGGCCGGCATGGTGAACATCAACCACTTCGGCAGCGCCTTGCCCGAAACGCCGTTCGGCGGCATTAAAGACAGCGGTATCGGCAGCGAAGGCGGCTCGGAAACCTTTGAAGGCTACCTGGTCACCAAGTTCGTTACGCATATCTAAAACCCCGCTCGCAAAGCGCCGGCTTATGCCTCTTTCAGGCTAAGCCGGCCTGCAAACTCACCCCCACCTAATCGACCGACTGTCATCAAAAAGTCATATTTCAGTGCTTTAATGTAAAATGTAAACGTTTACATCGACCCCTGAACCGCTTAGATGAACATCCTGACTGTCGCCAAAGAGGCTGGCGTATCCATCGCCACCGTGTCGCGAACCTTCAACTCCCCAGAGAAGGTCAGCCCCGCGACCCGCGAACTCATACAGCAGGTTGCACGCAATCTTGGCTACCACCCGAATGCCAGTGCCCGTACCTTGCGCACGCAGCGCAGCCGCGTCATAGGCGTAGTTCTGCCCACGCTGATCAATCCAGTATTTGCAGAATGCCTGCAGGGCATTGCCCAGGCGGCAGCGCTAAGCGGCTATTCGATCATGCCGTTCACCAGCGATTACCAAACACCGCAAGAAGAAGAGATCGTCAACAACCTGCAAGCATTCGGTGTAGACGGCATCATTCTCGTTGTCTCCGACCCGGCATCGTCCAAAGCGCTCGAACGCCTTAACGCGGCCCGGACTCCCTATGTTCTGGCGTACAACCGTCATGCCGGACATCCCTGTATTTCGGTGGCAGGGACACAAGCCCTGGCTACCCTGGTCAAGCATCTGGCGCAGGCGGGCCACAAGCGTATTGCCATGGTCTGTGGCCAACGCAGCGCATCCGACCGTGCCCAGCAACGTTATGCCGGCTTCCTGAAAGGTATGGAAAACGCCAAGCTCAAGCCCTGGCCACTTATCGAAGTCCCCTTCATCGAAACCGCGGTAGAACAAATTTCCAGTGCGCTTGAGTCGGCCGACAGGCCAACTGCCCTGATCTGCTCCAACGACTTGCTGGCCCTTCGCGCCATACGCGCTGCCCACCTCAGCGGCCTGCGAGTCCCCGAAGACCTAAGCGTTACCGGCTTCGACGGCATCCAGATTGGTGAAGACCTGACCCCTATCCTAAGTACTGTCGTGCAACCCAACCAGGAAATCGGCCGCCGCAGCGTAAACCTGCTGGTTGACGCCATCGCACAAGGCACCATGCCGGACGCCTCGGCCAGCATTATCTTGCCCCACTCTTTTCGCGATGGCGAGTCCTGTGCACACGCCCCGCAATAACGCCTGCTCCGTGCAGGAACAGAAGTCCAGCCCATCTGTACACCTTCCTCTTTTTGGAGATCGTATGCCCAAACTATTTCATCGCATCATCAGTGCCGGCGTACTGGCACTCGGACTGACCGCAGGAAGCGGCGCCATGGCCCAGAACGCTATTTGCTACAACTGCCCGACGGAATGGGCCGACTGGGGCACGCAATTGCGTGCCATCAAAGAAAAGACCGGCGTTACTATCCCGGCCGACAACAAAAACTCAGGCCAAGCCCTGGCCCAGTTGGTGGCGGAAAAAGCCAATCCCGTCGCCGATGTCGCCTATCTTGGGGTCTCATTTGCCATTCAAGCGCAAAAAGTGGGTGTTCTCGCCCCCTACCAGCCTGCTGGATGGAATGACATCCCCGACGGTCTCAAAGACCCGGCAGGCAACTGGTTCACTATCCACTCGGGCACCATGGGCTTCATGGTGAACGTCGATGCACTGCGCGGCAAGCCAGTACCCAAATCCTGGGCAGACCTGCTCAAGCCTGAATACAAAGGCCTGATCGGCTACCTGGATCCTTCATCGGCTTTCGCAGGCTATGTCGGCGCGGTTGCTGCCAACCAGGCACTGGGCGGCACACTGGATAACTTCCAGCCCGGCATCGATTACTTCAAGGCCTTGCAAAAGAACGAGCCTATCGTTCCGAAGCAGACTTCGTACGCACGCGTCCTGTCCGGGGAAATTGCGATTTTGCTCGACTATGACTTCAATGCCTACCGTGCCAAGTACAAAGACCAAGCCAACGTGGCTTTCGTTATCCCCGAGGAAGGCACCATTGTCGTCCCCTACGTCATGAGCCTGGTTGCCAACGCGCCTCACGCCGACAATGCCAAAAAAGCATTGGACTTTGTCATGTCTGATGAAGGCCAGGCTATCTGGGCACGCGCCTACTTGCGTCCCGTGCGCGCCAGCGCCATGCCCAAAGATGTCGAAGCGCAATTCCTTCCTGCTTCGGAATATGCGCGCGCCAAGACCATCGACTACAGCAAGATGGCCGAAGTTCAGCGCAGCTTTTCCGACCGCTATCTAAAAGAAGTACGCTAATTTCAATACCTCACTCATATGAACACCAAAGCATCCTTCTTCGGTAGCCCTCGCGGAATATTATTAGCGTGCATGGCGCCGGCAGCCGCATTCTTTTGCGCATTCTGGCTGCTGCCGGTCGTACGGCTCATTACATTGCCAGCGGAACAAGGCTGGTCCACCTATTTCGTGGTCCTGACCGACCCGCGCTACATCGAAAGCATGGTCAACACTGTCGTGCTCTCGCTCTTGGTAACGCTGGCAACATTGGTCATAGGCGCGGCCGTCGGCATCTATCTGGCTCGCCGACGCTTCCGCGGGCGGCAAGTTTTGCTGTCGCTATTGACGCTACCGTTGGCTTTCCCCGGTGTCATTGTGGGGTTTTTCGTTATTTTGCTTGGCGGCCGCCAAGGCTTGGTGGCCGATTTGACCGATGCGCTCGGAATGGGCCGCATCACATTCGCCTACGGCGCCTTGGGGCTGTTTTTGGCTTATCTATACTTTTCACTGCCTCGCGCAGTAGCAACCTACACCGCCGCTGCCGAAGCCATGGACATGCAGCTTGAAGAAGCCGCCCGCGCCTTGGGCGCTTCAAAGCTGCAAATCACTCGCGACGTATGGCTGCCCCAACTTGCACCAACCACCATCGCTTGCGGCGCCATTGTGTTCGCCACGGCCATGGGCGCTTTCGGCACGGCGTTCACGCTGGCCAGCAAGTTCGAAGTCGTGCCCATCACGATCTATAACGAATTCACCAATTACGCCAACTTCGCACTGGCTGCCTCATTGTCCATTTCACTAGGCGTGATTACCTGGGCAGTGCTTTTTGTTGCCCGGATCCTGGGCGGATCATCGCCAGCACGCTAGGAAATCCAGATGACGCACTCTGCTAACAACCGCGCACCGATACTCTGCGCAATCACCATCACAGTCAGCTTCTTCATGCTGGCCCCCATGCTGCTTTCCGTTTTTGCCGGCCTGGTCAATAACTACAGCACCGGCATCAAAAGCGGGCTGACGACCCGGTGGCTGGAAGAAGTGTGGTCGGTCTATGGCGGCACTGTAGGCTGGTCTATTGCCATTGCCATTGCCTGTGTCATAGGCACGCTGATACTTGGCCTGCCCTGCGCCTATGCACTGGCCCGCAGCAAATCACGCGCCGCGCGCGCCTTTGAAGAACTGATCACCCTGCCTATTGCCGTACCCGGACTGGCGACCGCGCTCGCGTTGATCCTGGTCTACGGGCAAATGACCGCTTTTCGGCAAAGTTTCGGATTCATTCTGGTCGGGCACATCATTTTCACCCTGCCCTTTATGGTCCGTACCGTTGCGTCGGCCTTCCAGCGCAATGAACTGCTCGCCATTGAAGAAGCAGCCCGCACGCTGGGCGCAAGCTTTCCGCAACGATTTCTTGGCGTGCTGGTGCCGGCGGTGTTTCCCGCCATCGTTGCCGGATCGCTAATGGTGTTCACCTTGTCTATCGGTGAGTTCAACCTGACCTGGATGCTGCACACCCCTCTTACCAGAACCTTGCCGGTCGGCCTGGCGGACAGCTATGCCTCCATGCGACTGGAAATCGGTTCTGCCTACACGCTTGTGTTCTTCGTGGTCATCTTGCCCATCCTGTGGATGCTGCAAGCGATTGCGAATTTTGTACAGAAGCGCTACGGAAACTAGGAAACCCTCATGGATTTAGAAAAAATCAGCGTAGACGTTCTCGAATGCGCGAAAACGTACGCAGACGGCACG
>DATJCP010000039.1:0-4977 GCA_035514715.1 Candidimonas sp. | reverse complement strand
AAACTGCTGCGGCGCACGACTTGCCCCGCCTTGCTTAGGGCCCGGACTATGGCTTCCGACCCCTGAAAAGGCCCTTGATTCAGGCCAACACCAAGACTGGCCGCATCAACCATGCTGGAGCCTGGCATCGCCATTGCCGCTGCCACTTTAGCGCTTGAAAACACCAGATTCCAATCAAGGCCAGCTTCGGCATTGTCATTGACCGCGACAGTAAGCTCTTCAAACACCAACCTGATACGGCGCGTCAGGGCTCGGTTTTCATGGTCCAGGTACTGACCGACACGTAGCAATACATCGGGCGTGTCTGTGATGACTATGGATGAGCTTGCCCCCGATTCAGCAACCAGCACACCGGCACGCGACAGGAAGGGTTCGATGCGTGCGCGCACCACGGCCAGCACATCATGGGCGCCGCTGCTCAGACTGGTCTTGGAGGTGCTGACAAAGCCTTCGGTCTTATTGCCGCCGCCCAGCCCCAGAGAGGCTTCAGCGTTGGCGTTAAGCGTCAGGGCGCGCACGTTGAATACGCGAGTTTCAGTCCGATAAAACTCGATACGGCTGTTTTGATATCGCCACATCACACCCAGCCGGGCGCTGACCCGATCCAGTATTCTGGCCAAGGGTTCAGCTTCGCCTGCCAACGCGACGGTCGTTGGCGCCGAAATCGTCGCCGCGCTTTGCCCTGAAGCGCCCAAACGCGGCAGGAATTGCTCCAACGGGAGCAGCGCGTCGGGCCCCACATGCACTGGAATATGCGTAACAGAGGTAATGCGTTGAGCCAGGCGGGGTAAATCGACAGGCCCGTCGGCAAACATCAAGGTCGTATTGACGTTGGCCCGCAGTGCTGCCGGCAAGGTAAGTTCGCGTGCCAAAGGTTGCGCCCGGCCCGCCAACCACGGGCGCGCCACTTCCTGCGCTGCCCGCCTTTCGCTTTGACTGCCAACAGCCCGGCCAAAACGTTCGTGTTGCGACTGTATGCCTGAACCGGCCTCGCTGATGGATGCGGCGATTTGCTGCATCCGTACCCCCAACGCGCAGCCAGATAGCAGCACGCACAGCCCTACTGCCACAAAGCGCCACATGAAAATAATCATGACGCCCCCGATCCACTGACAGTACGGTCGCACTGCTGAGCATAAGGCACGATACGCAAGACGCGGTTAGAGTAAAAACAAGGCTGCAAAGGGCGATCGGCCAATTCGGTGGATGCCATCAATTCCTGCACGGCAAACTTGAAACCAGGCTCAAAGGCCGCCGAACCGACAATGGGGATATCAGCATCGACTGCCCAATGCTCGGGCTCAAATGTCCATCCTGCCGATTGCGCCCATCGTGCCAGGGCTGAACGCAGATTCTGATCTTGAGGGCTGACGACATAACGCTGCGGCAGCTCTGCACTCCCCTCTGTCTCAAGGCCATGCTCAAAGCTGGCCGCAGTAAGCTTTGCTGCCAACGGCGCAACTGGGGTGGAGGTTGTGGAGGCTTCAGGCAGGACAGTATCAGGCATAAGCGCAGACACTGGCGCCGCTGGTTCACTGGTAATCGTGGCTGCTTCAGGCAAGGTTGCCACGGGTTCGGGCGCCGCTTCAGATACACGCTCGACCAGGCTTTTTAAATGTCCGCCACGCAACACCAACTTGGGCCACACGCCATCCAGAAGCATATACGGCCCTTCGCGGGTATATGCCAGTGGCCGATCGCCCGTTGCAGAGTGTTCAAAAACAGCAGGCAAGGCTTGCTGGGGAGCGAACTGAAGCCAAGTCCGGCGACCGTTATCGAATACCTGCAATGGCGCAACCGCCCTGTCGCCAGATAAGCGCCACGCAAAACTGTATTGCGACATCGGAGCCGCCTGACTACCCTTGCCGAAAATGATCGAAGACCAATCCGGCATGTTCGAACAGGCCGACAATAGCGCTGACAGTATCGAAATAAAAAGTACTCTGACCATGTACGCACCCAAAACAAGAAAGACCGCGCCATGCCATGGCGTTGCCGTTATCTTGCGCATACCTTATGGGTGCCGCCAGATCGACTTCTACGAATAGAGACTTTTATCGCTCAGGAAAAATAGAAAATAGGCTTAACAATCAACAATTTAACAAAACCGGATCAAGCAAAAAAAACAAAACACCCCGTGAGCTGATTTTGCCCACGGGGTGTTTTTTTTCTTACTGAAAGTGCGTAACCTGGCCTACAAAATCAACGCTCGCGCATGATCTGGCCAGCTTCCGCCGAAGCGGACTTAAGCGCCGTTACCGCAGGCTGCTTGCCATTGAAAGCGCCGTCCAGCTTCTGCTGGAACATTGCCTTGATTTTAGGATAGTTGCTGACGCGAAAACCGCGAGAAGTCACCGCCGGGCTAGTGGCGTACACCGCTACCAACTGCTGCCAATCGCCCAGGTTCTTATAGTAAGCCTTGTCGGTCTGGTCGAAGGCTTGCTTGGTCAAAGGCAGGAAACCGGTGTGTTGAAACCAGTTGCTTGCCTGCTTAGGCTGGGCAAGCCAGGCCAGAAACTCGACGCTGGCCGCATCGTTTTCCTTGGACATCCCCGAGATTGCCCACAATGCCGAGCCGCCTACAAATGGATTGCCGGGCGTCTTAGTCACTTCCGGGTAATAAGGCAGGCCGCTGACGGCAAAATCCAGCTTCTTGGTGTCGTTGAACCAGCCGATATTGCTGGACGTGGACATCAGCACAGCGCATTCGCCATTGGCAAACCGCTTGGTTGCCACCGCATCGAACTCAGGCTTGACGAGCAGTTCGGTGCGCACCCAGCTGATCATCATGGAAAGATGGCGTATGTACATCGCATCGAATGAAAAGGCGGGAGCGCCCTTGGCCTTCAAGCCATTGTCTTCGGTGGTATACGGTTGCTTGTTCACTGCGGCGAGGTTTTCCAGATTGATGGAAACCGTCTGATCGCTGGTCAGGGGGCAATTACGCGAACCGTTATTTGCCAGGGTAACCAGCTGGTCTTGCAGACCCTTCCAGGAACGCTGCGGTACAGTCGGCTTGAGGCCGGCCTTTTTAAAGGCATCTATGTTGTAAAACATGACCGGCACATCGACCATGTAGGGAAACGCCAACAAGCGCCCTTTCGCGTCACGAATGAAGGTATTGGAATCCGGCAGAAACCACTTGGCATCCTTGACGGGATATTTCGCAACCAAAGCATGCAAAGGCTGGATGTACGGACGCTTGGCGATATCGTCTGGCGCACGCGCGTCGTCAAGCTGAACCAGGTTGGGTTTATCTTCGCGCTTTTTCGCCTTGGCCAAGGCCGCCTCGATGGCTTCCGGGCTGTCGAAGGCTTTTAACTGGACTTTGACATCTTTTTGATCTTTGTTGAAGTCCTTGACCAGGCCCTCAAACACTTTCTTGTTATAGGGGTTGAGCGAATGCCAGACTTGGATATCGGTCGCGGCCGTGGCAGCCATAGACGATATCAATAAAGAACCGGCGCTTACCCACGCCAAACGACGCCCCGAACTAAGAGCGCCAAAAAGCCAATGCTGTTTCATAAAACAATTAACCTAGAAAAGGAAATTCGGGTTCGGGCTTGCGGCCGGAAATCAGGTCAGCCAGGGCGCGGCCAGAGCCAACACCCATGGTCCAGCCTAATGTGCCGTGCCCGGTATTAAGGTACAGGTTCTGAATTCTTGTTCTGCCAATAAGGGGAACATTTGAAGGAGTCGTAGGACGCAGGCCTGACCAGTAGCGTACGTTACCAAAATCAAGCGCAGTTGGAAACAATTCTCGGGCCTGTCTGGCCATATTTTCGCAACGGATTGTATTAAGAGCACGCGAGTAGCCCGAAATCTCGGCCGTACCCGCCATACGCAACTGATTCCCTAAACGCGTATAAACCACTTTATGGGCGCTGTCGGTCAGGCTGACCATAGGCGCAGCAGCCTCATCCACGATATCGAACGAGGCGGAATAGCCTTTGGCGGGATAAACATTGCACGGCACGCCAAGTGGCGCAACAAATTGCGGCGTGTAAGACCCAAGCGCTGCCACATAGGCGTCAGCCTGTACCGTGTCATAAAGGCCATCGGGATTGATAACCTCGGCCCCCTGGATACGTCCGCCCGTGGAAATAAAACGGCTTAGCTGCGTAGAAAACCGGAACTCCACCCCTGCCTTACGGGCATGCTCGGCCAATGCCGCGCTGAACAGATAGATATCGCCACTTTCATCTTCCGGTGTGTAGTCGCCGCCCACAATACTTGCGCGCGCAGACTGCAATGCCGGCTCTAGTTGAATGATCTCGTCGGTGCTTACGATTCGACGATCCACGCCGAAATCGCGCATGACGTCTGCCATTTCCTGAGAGCGTTCAAACTCATCGGAATCCCGATAGAAATTCAGTATGCCCCGCTCGAGATGGTCGTACTGTATGTCCAGGTCGGCACGCATTTGCTGCAGGATGCTGCGGCTGTATTCGGAAAGGCAGACCATGGCGCGTATATTGGGCGCCAGGCGGCCAGGCATGCATTCGCGCAAGAACATCAAGGCCCACCACCACTGGCGCGGATCGAACTGCGGTCGGAACAAAATGGGGGCATCGTCCTTGAACAACCAACGCGCAAGCTTCATAGGAGCCTGGGGGTTAGCCCAAGGCTCGGAATACGACACCGAAATCTGGCAGCCATTAGCGCGGCTGGTTTCCTGGGCGGGGCCACTTTCCCGGTCGACAACGACGACCTCGTGCCCTGCCTGGCTCAGCCACCATGCCGTGGATATTCCGATAATGCCACTGCCAAACACCGCTATTTTCATGATCTTTGCCTTTAACCCTGATCAAATGGCACCGTTATGCAAGCGGCCGGATTGGCCGGCCCTGCATCCCTACCGGCTAGGCGGCGTCGGCTTCAGTTGTAAACGCGTCGGCAAAAAACTCATCTTCCGGCAAACCGCGAAGCATGAAATCCTTGCGTGCGCTTTCCACCATGATAGGCGCTCCGCAAGCG
>DATJCP010000038.1:0-6810 GCA_035514715.1 Candidimonas sp. | reverse complement strand
AAAATCAGCCGCAAGCCCATAGCCCGCATAGGTATTACACTCTGTCTTTTAACCCTTAGCGTCACAGGAGCCGCGCATGGAATCACGCCTGCTTGAGATACTGGTCTGCCCACTCTCCAAAGGCAGCTTGCACCACGACCGCGAACACCAGGAACTCATTTGCCGGGCCGACAAACTTGCCTTTCCTATCAAAGACGGCATCCCTGTCATGCTCGAAAACGAAGCACGCGAACTGGCGGCTGACGCAGCCGGCGCCAACACCCCAGCCTAAGCCCCATGAGCTTTATCGCCGTTATTCCCGCACGCGCCGCATCGACCCGCCTGCCCAACAAGCCGCTGCTCGACATTGCCGGCAAGCCCATGGTGGTGCGCACCGCGCAACAAGCCGCGCTGTCGGGCGCCAGCCGCGTGGTGGTGGCAACCGACGACGAACGCATCCAGGCCGCAGCGCAACAGCATGGCTTTGAGGCACTCCTGACGCGTTCCGATCATCCCACCGGCACCGACCGGCTGGCAGAAGTCGCAAGTCAACTGAACCTGGCGCCCGATGTCATTATGGTCAATGTTCAAGGCGACGAGCCCTTGATCGACCCGGAACTGATCAATCAAGTCGCCCAACTGCTTGCCCAGCAACCTGATGCGGCCATCGCCACGTGCGCAACGCCCATTCTTGCCGCAAGCGCGCTATTCAACCCTAATGTCGTGAAAGTCGTATGCACGCAGCAACAGCGTGCTTTGTACTTTTCACGGGCGCCGATTCCTTGGGCGCGCGACGCCCTGGCCGACGGCGGACAACAGCTGGCGCCGGGTATTCCCGCCCTGCACCACATAGGGCTGTATGCCTACCGGGTCGAATTCCTGAAACGTTTTTCGTCATTGGCAGCCGGGCCGCTGGAATCCTTCGAATCGCTGGAGCAACTACGCGCGCTGGAAAACGGCTATTCCATTGCCGTGCACATCACGCCCACCCACCCCGCCGCCGGCGTCGATACGGCGGACGATCTGGCCAGAGTACGCGAAAGCTTCGTAAATCGGTTATAAATCGACTTCAAATTCACTGACTCCGCGCCCAGCAAACCGCCTGAACAAACTCAAGCGCGGCGCTGGTCCGTGCAAAAATTGCTGCATTGCGGCATAATCGGAAAAAGTTAGAAAAAACGAAACTCAGGAGGAATTCATGCGACTGATTCTGCTCGGTCCACCCGGTGCGGGTAAAGGTACACAAGCGGCATTCATTACCGAAAAATTTGGCATCCCCCAAATTTCAACCGGCGATATGCTGCGCGCAGCGGTCAAGGCTCAAACGCCTCTAGGCCTCGAAGCCAAGAAAATCATGGATGCCGGCGGCCTAGTGTCCGACGACATTATCATTGGCCTGGTCCGCGACCGCCTGCAACAACCGGATTGCCATCGCGGCTATCTGTTCGATGGTTTTCCGCGCACCATTCCTCAGGCCGATGCCCTCAAGCATGCCGAGGTTTCCCTGGATTTCGTGGTCGAAATCGTAGTGCCCGAAGAAAACATCATCGAGCGCATGAGCGGACGCCGCGTACACCCTGCCAGCGGCCGCAGCTACCACACCAAGTTCAACCCGCCCAAGACGCCAGGTATCGACGACGTTACCGGTGAGCCTTTGGTGCAGCGCGACGACGATCTTGAACAGACCGTACGCCATCGCCTCTCGGTGTACCGCGACCAAACCCGCCCGCTGGTCGACTATTACTCTCAGTGGGCCGACTCAGGCGCACCCGAAGCGCCGGCTTATCGCCAGTTGTCGGGCCTGGGCAGCGTAGAAGAAATCAAAGAACGAGTCTTCCAGGCGCTCAAGGCCTAAAACGCAAAAGGAACAAGTCGCGTCGAAAGAGCCGCGGCGGATTCTGTACCCCGCATCGAACCCGGTGCTGGGTACAGAATCCTTGGCCCGATCCGGCAAGACAGCCGCATCATTGCCTCCTTCTATCGGTAAACCTCAATAACGACTCAACGAGACAAATTATGGAAATCAAGAATAAGGTATTCATCGTTACCGGCGGCGCATCGGGGCTGGGTGCAGGTACTGCCCGTATGCTCGTCGCCGAAGGCGCCAAGGTCATCCTGGCCGACGTCCAAGATGAAGCTGGCGAAAAGCTGGCAGCCGAGCTGGGCCAAACCTATGTGCATTGCGATGTGACCCAGGAAGCCGATGGCCAGGCAGCCGTTGCCGCCGCCTTGAAAATCGGCCCGCTTTTCGGCTTGGTCAGCTGCGCAGGTGTCGCTCCTGCTTCGCGTACGGTAGGCAAGAACGGCCCCCATGCGTTGGATCTGTTTCAAAAAGTCGTCATGATCAACCTGGTCGGCACATTTAATATGTCGCGCCTAGCCGCTGCAGCCATGAGCGAAAACACGCCCGAACCCACCGGCGAACGCGGCGTGCTGATCAATACCGCATCGGTAGCCGCTTACGACGGGCAAATCGGCCAAGCTGCTTATGCAGCTTCCAAGGCCGGCGTGGTCGGCATGACTCTGCCCATTGCACGCGACCTGTCAAAACTCGGCATTCGCTGCATGACTATCGCCCCGGGCATTTTCGGCACGCCCATGGTGTTCGGCATGCCCCAAGAGGTACAGGATTCGCTGGCTGCCAGCATTCCATTCCCTTCGCGCCTAGGCCGCCCGGAAGACTACGCAAAGCTGGTCAACAGCATTATCACCAACGAAATGCTCAACGGCGAAACCATACGTCTTGACGGCGCCATTCGCATGGCTCCAAAGTAACTGGCTATCCTTAAATGAGCTTGCTTCGGTCTGCCGCCACGGTCAGCAGTTTTACCCTGTTTTCTCGAATAACAGGCCTGATACGCGACATTCTGATAGCCAGCTCATTTGGCGCGGGGCCGCTAACCGACGCTTTCTGGGTCGCGTTTCGCATCCCCAACCTATTGCGGCGCCTGTTTGCCGAAGGCGCATTCTCGCAAGCCTTCGTCCCCATACTAGGACAAATCCGAAGCACCCGATCACACGAAGAAGTGCGTACGCTGCTGGACCGCGTTGCCCTGCTCCTGACCGCTGCGCTTATGCTCATAACGCTTGCGGGCATCGTAGCCGCGCCCTGGGTCGTCAGCGCCATGGCCAGCGGCATGCGTGCAGCAGAGCGTCAAACTGAATTCAGCGCAGCCGTCTGGATGACGCGCCTGATGTTTCCGTATATTGTGTGCATGTCGCTGGTTGCCTTTGCATCGGGCGTGCTCAACACCTGGAGCCGTTTCGCCATACCCGCCTTTACGCCGGTGTTGCTGAACGTCGCCATGATAGGCGCCAGCCTGTTTCTGACCCCCTATTTCGAAAACCCCATCTATGCGCTTGCCGCCGGCGTCATGATAGGCGGCATCGCGCAACTGCTGGTGCAATGGCTGGCCCTGGCACGGATGGGACTGCTGCCGCGCTATTCGCCCAGACTGCTCCAGGCATGGCAAGACCCTGTAGTGCGGCGCATCATGCGACAAATGCTGCCCGCCATCCTTGGTGTATCCGTGGCGCAGATATCGCTCTTGATCAATACGAATATTGCCACCTGGCTGACCCCGGGCAGCGTCACCTGGCTGTCATTTGCAGACCGCTTGATGGAATTTCCCACCGCATTGCTGGGAATAGCCCTGGGCACGGTATTGCTGCCCAGCCTGTCGGCAGCCCATGCACGCCAAGATCATGGCGCATACAGCGGCTTGCTGGACTGGGGGCTGCGGCTGGTTCTGTTATTGGGCCTGCCTGCCGCAATGGGCCTGGCGCTGCTTGCCGATGGGCTGGTTGCCACCCTATTCAACTACGGCGCATTCAGTGGCCATGACGTCATGCAGACGCGGCTGGCTGTCATGGCCTATTCAGTCGGGCTACTGGGCCTGCTGGCCATCAAAATCCTGGCGCCCGGCTTTTACGCCAAGCAAGACATACGCACGCCGGTGAAAATTGCAATTTTCGTCCTGATCCTGACGCAAGTCTTCAACCTGATATTTGTTCCCCTGTTTGCCCATGCCGGCCTGGCATTGTCCATAGGACTGGGCGCCAGCGTCAACGCTCTGCTGCTGGTCTTTTTATTACGACGCCGCAAGCTGTATGAACCCGGACCAGGCTGGTTACGCTTCGGGATACGCATCGTTCCGGCACTTGCGGCCTTGGGCGCCATACTATGGGGCGCAGACCAAGCATTAGACTGGGTGGCGCTTGGCGCGCATCCCGGACAACGCGTGCTATGGCTAGGCGGAGTAATATTGACAGCCGGGCTTGCCTATTTCGCCGCGCTGTTCGTGTGCGGGTTCAGGCCTATTGACTTTACACGTCGGCGCAAGTGATATAGAATAGTCGTCTTTGCCGAATAAACCTTAACAGAACAACGGATACGCAATACTATGGCCAATACCGCCCAAGCCCGTAAACGTGCTCGCCAATCGGTTGAGCGCAACAAGCACAACGCCAGCCTGCGCTCTATGCTTCGCACGTCGATCAAACGCGTACGTCAAGCTATCGACGCCGGCGACAAAGCAGCCGCTGCCGAAGTTTTCCAGAAAACTACGAGCATTATCGACCGCGTTGCCGACAAGAACATTATTCATAAGAACAAGGCTGCTCGCCACAAGAGCCGTCTTGCTGCTGCAGTTAAAGCACTAGCCTGATTGCTGTAACGGTTTAGTCGGCAAAGCAGTACACAAGCCAATGCTTGAATAAAATGGGACGCTTTTGCGTCCCGTTTTGCATTGCGGGTGTGTGCGGTATAGTTCTGCTTGCATAAAAATCCAATAACCGACTAACGAGACATCAATGACACAAGCCAAACCCGTACTCCTGGAACTGCTGCCCTTCCCATTCCCCGAAGCCGAAGCACGGCTCGCGGAGCGCTTCAATGTGATCCAACTGTGGAAGGAAGCCGACCCCGAAGCAACCATAGCCGCCAACCAACAAAACATTACTGTCCTGGTTACCAGCGCAATGACCGCCACACGGGCCGAACTGATCGACAAGCTGCCCAATTTGCAGGCCATTTGCAGCAACGGCGTTGGCTACGATGCCATCGACGTCAAGCATGCGCAGCAAAAAGGCATACTGGTCAGCAACACTCCCGACGTACTCAATGACTGTGTCGCCGACGAAGCGCTGGGGCTGTTGCTGGCCACAGCTCGCAAGCTAAGTCACGCAGACCGCTATGTGCGCGCCAACCAATGGGGCAACGGCGCCAGCTTTCCGCTGGGCGTTAAAGTCAGCCATAAAAAAATCGGCATTATTGGACTTGGCCGCATCGGCATGGCCATTGCGCAGCGCGCAGCCGGCTTCGACATGGACATCCGCTATCACAACCGCAAGCAGCGCCACGACGTCGCCCTGACATACGAGCCCTCGCTGGTCGAACTGGCTGCCTGGGCCGATTTCCTGGTCGTCGCCACAGTAGGCGGGCCCAGCACCCGCCACCTGGTTGACCAGCAAGTGATTAAAGCGCTAGGCCCCAATGGCATACTGATCAATATCGCACGCGGCTCAGTGGTTGATGAAACCGCCCTGGTCAACGCCCTGGTCAACGGGGAGCTGGGGGGTGCCGGCCTGGACGTCTACGAATCCGAACCCAAGGTTCCCGATGCGCTGAAAACACTGGATAATGTCGTAATTGCTCCGCATATTGCCAGCGCCACCACCGAAACCCGCCAAGCCATGACTAATCTCGTCCTGGAAAACGCCGAAGCTTTCGCAAGCACAGGCAAACTTGTCACCCCAATACCACCGCTCTAATTAGCTCAGAAAACACACCCCATGAATCCATCTACACTTATCGGCATTGTTGCCAGTATCCTGCTTCTTGGGGTTGTGTTGTTTTTCTCCGCTGAAAACGCAAGCCTGTTCCTGGATCTTCCCAGCCTGGGCATCGTCCTGGTTGGCACCATGGCCGCCACCTTCATCAGCTACCCGCTAAGCGAAGTTGTGCGCATCTTCGGCCTGTTGCGCACCGTGGTACGCAACGAACGCCTGTACACCTCTCACGACATAGAAGACCTGGTCGCCATTTCGCGACTATGGATGACTGGAAACATACGGGCGGTGGAAAACGCGCTGGAAAACGTATCCAACCCCTTTCTTAAAACCGGCGTACAGCTAGTCATCGATATGACGCCGGAAGAAGACATCATCGACCTGCTTGAATGGCGTATTTCGCGCTTGCGTGCCAAAGAGCACGCTGAAGCCCAGCTATTCCGCGTCATGGCCAACTACGCGCCGGCATTCGGCATGGTCGGCACGCTTATCGGCCTGGTCAACCTGCTGTTCCTATTAGGTGACGGCGACATGACAGCTGTAGGCCAACATATGGCGCTGGCGCTCATGACGACATTCTATGGCGTCCTGCTGGCAAACCTGATTTTCAAACCCGTGGCGGTCAAGCTAGAGCGTCGCACTGAACAGCGCGTAGCCCTGATGAACATGGTACTGCAAGGCATATCGATGATGTGCCAGAAACGCAGCCCTACCCTCATGCGTGAAACATTGAATTCCTTCATGGCTGAATACCAGGACGAGATCAACGACGATAGCAGCCGCCGCCTGCAAGCCAGCACTGAATCCTGATAGACGGCTTATGTCCAGCATATACGAATCCTCCCAGAGCCCTGGCAGACGGCCTCTGCAATCGGACAACCACCTGTCGCGCATTGCCGCGCGCCAGCGCGAGCTTGAAGCCGAACTCACCGCCGCACGCAAGGCCAATCGCGGCAAACCAGACCGAAAACGGTGGTACATCACACCACCCGCCATCCAGGAAGATGAAGGATGGTTCATGACCTACCTGGACGTCATGAC
>DATJCP010000037.1:0-7141 GCA_035514715.1 Candidimonas sp. | reverse complement strand
CAAGCCAAGGCCGATGCCATTCAACGCATCCAGAAGCTTGCCCAGTTCGTCATGGCGTCTGACTTTGACGCGTGCGCTCAGGTCGCCAGCGGCAAGCTGCTGGGCCAGTTGCACACCCTGATTCAACGGGTTTTTGATAGTCTTGTACAGGGCCCAAAGCGCCAGGCTGCTGCAGATCAAAAGAGCAATCATGGCCGACACGGCAATACGCTGAGCGAGCAAGCTGGCATCACTAGCCTGATGGACGTCTTGTGCAAGGCGGCTGGCTTGCATCGCATTGAACTCGTCCATGGCCTGCGCAATGGCTTGCGATGCCTCTGTATATTGTTGGCCAAAGATCATGACTTTGGCCATCAGGGCATTGGGCAGCGCGACTTTGACGCCGCCATGGCCGTCGTCAAACTGGCCGCTGGCGGTGCTGATGGCTTCTGTCTCGGTCTTGGCCAGTTCAATTTGCTGAGCATGGGCTGATTCCAGCTTGGCGATTTCTGCGGGGGTGAATCCTGCTTGCCTGAAGCGGTCTATCAAGGCCTGCCGGATGCCATGCTCATTGGGCGCATGACCATGCAGGATGGCGCTGCGGTGCAGGTAGCTTTCCAGGAATTCCGGTTGTTCTGTTGCCACGAACGCCATCACATCGCGCGTCATTGCCTGAGTCAGGCTTTTGTACTCGGTAGCCAGCGCGGTGGCCGCGTAGCGCAATCCTTCCGTCTGCTTGAGGTAGTCTGTGCTGCGCGCCAGGTTATGCAAGGCAGCCATGACAAGTACGGATAGCAGCGTAAGCACAGCCAGAAAAAGTATGAAACTCTTTTTCAGTGTGAAGGAAGTTGTCATGTATCGCACCTGTCAATATTGGCGTTGCGGCGCCGGGGGAGGCGCCAATAGCTGCATAGCTATATGAAGCGATTATTGCAATGCATCATTACTGGTATGTGACAGTTGGTGATTTAGCAACGGCCAGGCATGCTAATGTTCGCTTTGCCTGGCCTATCATGCGTGTTGCCACGATTGCCGGGTAATAAACAAGAAGGGAAATGACGTGAGATTCATCCATGCTGCGGATATCCATCTGGATAGTCCATTGACCGGTTTGAGCGCCTATGCCGATGCGCCAGTCGAAATGCTGCGTACCGCCACGCGTGACGCGTTTACGAACCTGGTTAACCTGGCCATTGATGAGCAGGTCGATTTCATGGTGATAGCCGGCGACCTGTACGATGGCAATTGGAAGGATCACAATACAGGGCTTTATTTTGCCAAGGAAATGGGCCGTCTCAAGAAAGCGGACATTCCTGTGTATCTACTTTATGGCAACCATGATGCCGAAAGCGAGATGACCAAAAGGTTGTTGCTGCCCGACAATGTATTTGTCTTCGATAGCCGCAAGCCCAGTACGTTCCGGCTGGACCATTTGGGTGTGGCGCTGCACGGTCGCAGCTTCAAGGATGCCGCTACGGTTGAAAACCTGGCAGCCAGCTATCCTGACCCGATACCCGGCATGGTCAATATCGGGGTGTTGCATACCGCCCTGGAAGGGAATGCGGCACATGCGAATTACGCGCCATGCAGCCTTGCCGAACTGCACGCTAAAGGTTACCAATATTGGGCTCTGGGACATGTGCATGAATATGCCATTTGGCGCGGCGAGTCGGTGGTGGTTTTTCCCGGTAATTTACAGGGCCGCCACATTCGCGAAACCGGGCCGCGGGGCGCCGTGCTGGTCAGTTGCGATGCCGCCGGTGAAATGGATGTTGAACGCGTTTATGTGGATGTTTTGCGTTGGCACAGTCTTGACGTAGATGCGTCCGAGTGCCTGTCATTTGAACAGGTTGCGCGCCGCATTGGTGACGCTTTGGAGGGCTTGCTGGTTCATGAGCACGTAAACATGCCCTTGGCAGTCAGGGTGACAGTCAGTGGCCAGACGCCAGCACATGGTGAATTGTTCGGCATGGAGGCGCAATTGCGTTTGGAGGTATTGGCGTCGATAGCAGCCTTGGGCAATGACAGGTTATGGTTGGAAAAAGTCAGGCTGGCCACTCGGCCGGTCGACGATGGCGAAGCGTTGCGGCAGCGTGCCGATGCGCTGGCCGATCTGCAAGACCTGCTTGAAAATGCCGAGACCGATCCTGATTTTCTTGAGAGCTTGCGCAACGACTTGTCCGCCCTGATCGGCAAGGCGCCGCTAGAGTTGAAACAGGCCGTGCCGTATTTTGACGATATCAAGAGCGGCGACCTGGGGCCTTTACTGCGCGAAATCAGGCCTTCCTTGATCGCCCATTTGGCCAAGGCGGAATAGACCCATGCGATTCCATCGTCTTGATCTTGTCCGTTACGGAAAATTTACCGACCGCCGCCTGGAATTTCCCCGTGCGCCGCGCGATTTCCATATGGTTGTGGGCCCCAACGAAGCGGGTAAGTCCACGCTGCGTCAAGCCTTTTATGACCTGTTGTTCGGCTTTCATGTCCGCACACCGCTGGATTTCCTGCACCCCAAAAGTGAGCTCCGGTTGGCGGCTGCGATCGAACAGGCTGGCGGCGTACTGGAGTTTCAGCGTACCAAGGGGAATAAAAATACCTTGCGCGGACCCGACGACTTGCCTCTGCCTGATACGGTACTGGACCCTTATCTGGGCACCGCCACGGGTGATTTTTTCGACAAAATGTTCGGCCTGGATCATCCGCGCCTGGTGCAGGGTGGCAACGATATGCTCAAGGCACAGGACGATGTCGGACAGGTACTGTTTCAGGCTGCCGCGGGCGTGGCAAGTCTGGGCAAGGTATATGAAGCCTTGCAGGCCGAAGCCGCCTTGCTTTGGGCGCCGAAAAAATCCAAAGATCGCCAGTGGTATGCCGCTCAAGCGCAGCTGGATGAGGCCAATGCCGCTTTGAAGGCGGTTACCGTGCGTACCCGCGAGTGGGCCGATGCCCACAAGCATGTTCAGGACTTGCAAACCGCCGTTCATGGGCAGCGAGAGCGGCACAGCCAATTGCTGGCCAAGCGTACGATGCTGGAACGCATACGCCGCTTGGCGCCTGGCGTAATCGCGCTGGCGGCAAACGAGAAACTGCTACGGGAGTTGGGTCAGGTCATTGCGCTGCCCGCCGATGCAGCTGCAGTCCTGGCGTCGGCGGAGATCGAGCTTGCCCGGGCGGAGCAGCGCTTGTCCATCCATGGTGCGGAAGCGGACAGACTGAAAAAGGTGCTGGCCGGGATCGCCATCGATGACGATGTGCTGGCTTTGGCTGCGGATATCGAGGCGCTGGAGACCATGCGTCATCGGTACGGTACGCATGCGCAGAATATCGAACGCTATCAAGGTGAAACGGCGTCGTTATGGAAGGACGCAACGGATGCCGCCGCGCAACTGGGCTGGGTGTTTACCGGTCAATTGTCATTGGCGGCTGCGGAGCAGCCTGATTTGGTGGCGGCATTTCCCGAATCGGAGTTTTCCCGTCTGCAGACACGTTTGCCGGCGCTGCCTGTACGGCGGCAGATCGAGCAGCTTGTGCGCGATCATGCCAGCTTGGCCCAGGCGCTGCAGTCGACGGAAAGGGCAATGCAAAGCCGGCGCACTGAAATCGACACCCTGAAGGTCAGGTTGGCTGAGCTGCCAAGCATAGCTATTCAGCCGGCCCTGCGTACCGCGCTGGATCAGGCTGTGTCGTTAGGCGAGCCGCAAGCGGCCATCCACAAGGCTGTTCAGGCAACACACAAAGCGCAGACCGAATTTGATCTGGCTGTGGCAGCTCTGCCTGGCGAGTTCAAAACGGTGTCTCAGCTTATGGCTTTGCAGGCGCCATCGCCGCAGACGCTGGCTCGCATGGCTGCACAGCGCCTCGAATTGATGTCCGATTTGAAAGCAGCCAGGACCAGGCATACTGAACTGCTCGGCACCGTGCAAGAGCGCGAGTTGGCCATACACCAGTACCAGCAATTGCATCACCCGGTTACGCGCGATGATGTGGTTCAGGCTCGCCAGGAACGCGATGGAACCTGGCAGTCCATACGTAGTGGCGCCGTGGCCGTGGCAGCTGCCGCGCAGGCGTTTGAACAAAGCATTGGGCAATCGGATGCGCTTGCCGATGCACGCTTGGATAACGTCCAGGAGGCCGCTGAACTGCAAAGCCGCCAGCACTTGTTGGAGCAGGCGCAGCAAAAGCGTGATCATGCCCAGGAAGCATGCCTGACTCATGAAAAGAGCCTGCAGGAGTTCGATGAGCGCTGGCAGGCCACTTGCAAGGCGCTGGGCTTGCGGGCAATGTCCCTGGACCAGGTCGCTGATTGGGTCATGCAGAAAGACAAGGTGCTTGCTGCTGCCGAAAGGCTGGCAACAGCAAGGCAAGAGCAGGAAGGGCTTGCCGACCGGCAGGCGCAAGTGCAGGCTGCTTTGCTTCAAGCCTTGCTTGCTGCAGGGTTGCCGGCGGATGGCGGCGCGGATATATCGGCTTTGCGTTTGCAGGCGAATGATTATGTCGGAATGGCTGAGAATGCCAAGGTGCGCAGGGCCGCCTTGTCAGACCAGTTGACGCAGGCCGAGCCGATACTGGCCGGTTTGCAAGAAGCCAGGGACACTGCGCTAGGGGATATGGACCGCTGGCGCCGCGATTGGGCTATTGCCCTGGGCAATGCGAGCTTGTCGGCCGACAGCGAAATTGCCGCGGCGCAAGGCGCATTGGCTTTAATGGAAATCATTGCCGAGAAACTCAGGCAGATACGGCAGCGGCGTATCGAGCATATCGATGTCATGCTCAGCGAACTGCAAGGCTTTTTGGCAAGTGCGACGCAACTTGGGCAGGCGCTGGGTGGCAATGGTGCGTGCAGCCAAGCCGGTGCTGATCCGGCGCAGATCAGCCGCGAATTGAACGCAAGATTATCCCTGGCGCGCCAGTCGCAGAAGCAGGCCGTGAATGTCCGTCAGGAAATGGCCCATGTGGAGTCCCAGTTAAGGCTTGCGCATGAGTCTATCCAGCTTGCCGGAGCCAGTCTGCAGCCTTTGCTGGAGCGCACCGGGGCAAGCAACAAGGATGAGTTAAGGCATGCCATTGTCCGTTCCGACCAGCATAGAAACTTGGCGCAGGCGGTGGCGCTTGCCGGCGCCGAGCTGCTTGAAAACGGCGATGGTCATACGCGCGAACAAATACAGGCCGAAATTGACGGTGCCGATCTGGCTCGTCTTGCTGCCGATCTCGATGCTTTGAACGCCGATATCAGTGCCGCTACAACGGAACAAACCCGTGTGGAAGTCGAATTGGCCGATGCCGTGCGCAAGCTCGATGCGATCAGCGGCAACGATGCGGCAGCCAGAGCCGAATCGCAACGGCAGGAAGCGCTATCAGGCATGGCTGACGCCACCGAACGGTATATCAAAGTGTTCACCGCAGCTCGTCTGTTGCGTTGGTCCATAGATCGCTACCGTGAAGAAAAGCAGGGGCCTATGTTGGCCCGGGCCGGCGCGATTTTTTCGCAACTGACGCTGGGTTCGTTCGAGCGCCTGGCGGTAGATTTCGACCGTGAACCCATGGTGCTGGAAGGTGTACGCGCCGAAGGCGGCAAAGTCGGTATTGGCGGCTTGAGCGACGGAACACGCGATCAACTGTATCTGGCTTTGCGCTTGGCGGCACTAGAACTGCATTTACAGCAGGCAGCGGCTTTGCCATTCATTGCCGACGATTTGTTCATCAACTATGACGATGCCCGGGCCAAGGCGGGGTTGATGGCGCTGGCTGTGCTTTCCGAAAAGACGCAGGTCATTTTTCTAAGTCATCATGACCATTTGCTGGATACGGCCCGCAGTGTCTTCGGCCACGATATGAATGTGGTGATGCTGTAGACCGGGTTAACGTGTCACCAGTCCAATCACGAGACTGATGGTGACAAATGAAAAAACGGTGGAAACCAGGAGGGCGGCTGCGCATCGCTCCTCTTGGCCGTATCGCTGACCCAGTATCGGATAAATGCTGAGCATGGGAGCGCTGGCAAACAGAATGCCAGCCGTTTTCAGGTTGGGGTCGAGCGATGGCGCCAGCAGGAAAGCCAGGGCAATGGCGGCTGGATGAATGATCAGTTTACCGGCAGCGATCAGTGCGACGTCCGTCATCAGGCCGCGCGCCTTGAGCCCATAAAGGGTTCCGCCTATGACAAATAAGGCGACTGGCGCCGAGGCGACGGCAAGCATATCGATGACTTTCATGGCGACAGCCGGTAGCTGCAGTTCCAGCAATGACAGCGTCAGCCCTATTGCAATGGCAATAATCAGCGGGCTCCTGGCAAGCCGCTTGGCGGTTTGCAGTAGTGTTTTCAGTTTGGCGCTGGTTTGGCTATGTGCGGCATCTGCCAGAGTTTGAGCCAGGGGAATCATGATCACGGTTTCGACCATGATGGCCATGGCGACTCCCAGGGCGGCAGACGGGCCTACAACCATTGCGGCAATCGGGTAGCCAATGAATCCGGTGTTTGAAGCCGACATCCCCAGGCTTGCAATCGCGCTGTTGCCAAGGCTTTGTTTACGCTGCTTGCGCAGGATAAAGAATCCCAGGCTGAACGACGCCAGCGAGCCGGCGCTGTAAGCAAGCAGGAAGCCTGGATTGACGATGTCGTCAATGGGGCTGTCAGCCATGCCCTTGATGATGAGTGCAGGCAGGGCAAGGGTGATCACAAAGCTGCCCATGCCGCGTATCTGCTCACGCGTCACAAGCTTGCTCATGACTGCTGAGAATCCGAGTCCGATCAATATAAAAATCGGTGCGGTAATGGAAAGAATTTGCAGCATGGGTGTGATGGGCGAGGGAGCTTGGTGGCGGGTGACCGCGATTTTACGCCGGACTGGCTGCCTGCATATTTCCTGAGTGCATAAGCATAGATAATAAAAATTCTTGTGGGGTATTAAATCGGTCAGTACAGTTCGTTATAACCAAACCGCAAGATGAGTTTTAATGAAGCTGTCCTTCAAGAATATAGAAAAGCAGTTCTCCGGCCTCAAGGTCATTGAGAATTTCAGCCGTGATATCGAGGACGGCGAACTTGTTGCGCTGGTAGGCCCATCCCTTTCAAGGACAATTTCTGCTACTTTTGTATGATTTTTTGGCAATTCATCAAAAGTTGAATATACTACATCCCCTTTAACCGACCTTTTCATATCAG
>DATJCP010000036.1:0-5417 GCA_035514715.1 Candidimonas sp. | reverse complement strand
GTGGACGGAGCCCAAATCTATACTGCCCAATGCCTGGCTTGTCATCAGGCTACTGGCCAGGGCCTGGCAGGGGTGTTTCCCCCGTTGGCGGGATCGGAGTGGGTCGTTGGCAAGGAGTCGCTGGCTATTCAGATTGTGCTGCACGGTGTCACCGGCGACCTCACGGTTAATGGCACGCATTACAACGGCCATATGCCTACCTTCAAGGACAAGCTTGGCGACGCCGAAATCGCAGCGGTGATCAGCCATATCCGGACCAGCTTCGGCAATTCGGCAAGCAAGGTCGATGCGGCAAAGGTCAAGGCGGAGCGCGAAGCGACCGCTGCCCATGCTGAGCCATGGAATGGCGATGCCGAGTTGCAGGCCATGAAGTAAGTTTATGAAGCTGCTGGCAGCCATTCTGGTGGTTTGTGCTTTGGGGGTGGGCGCCATTTATGCGCAGACCGATGGCTTTGCTGTGGTCACCACCGAAGCGGCTCGGCGGGCCGATGTGCTCAAGCACCCTCGGGCTTTGCCCGATGCGCCGCTGCGTCTGAGTAACGGCGCACCAGACACAACGCTGCTGCGTGCCTTGAAGTCGGACGGGCGGATAGCCATAGTCAATTTCATGTATACGCGCTGCTTTTCCATCTGTCTTGCCATGGGCACACAGTTCCAGCAGATTCAGGCCGAGATAGCCAGGCAAGGTCTGGGCGATAAAATCAGGTTGCTCAGCATCAGCTTCGACCCCGCCGACACGCCTGAATTGTTATCCCGCTACGAGCAACGCATGAAATTCAACACGGCGATCTGGCGCTCGGCGGTGCTGACGGATGCCGCGGCGGGAAAGTCCGTGCTGGATGCATTTGGCATCGTAGTAGTGCCGGCCCCGATGGGGCAATACGAGCACAATGCGGCTTACCATATCGTTATGCCGGATGGACGTCTGGTTCGTATCATGGATATGGATGATACTGACACGCTGCTTGCCTATGTCGTGGCGCAAGCAGCGAAAGGAGCGGGCTGATGAATAATGCCGTCGCCTGGTTGTGGAAGCCTGCTGCATCCTGGCTGTATGCGGGGACCAGCGCCATGTTGTTGTTGGCCGCCGTCGTCTTCGAGTCGTGGATGACGGGCACCATGGCGCTGCATATGCTGGTGCATATCCCGCTAATTCTGCTTGCCGGTGCGTTTGCCGCCGTCGCTTGTCTGGCGCAAATGCGGCGAACTATGTCGATGCGGCGTCCCTGGTGGTTGGATCAGTATCGGAAATATAATGGCTATGGTCTGCCGGGTTTATTGTTCGTTACTTTCATGATGGCGTATTGGATGATCCCGAAGTCCCTGGACCAGGTGCTGCTTTCAGCAACGGCTAGTTCTTTGAAGTTTCTGGGCTTGTTTGTCGCCGGCATGGTGTTGTTCGATTCGCTGGGGCGCGCCGATAAGGTGATAAAGTTGTTTTTCCTGGGCGGCTTTTCCTGGATGACGGCGGTCGTTGGGCTGCTTTATCAAGACAATCCCAATCGCTTGTGCAATTTTTATTTGTTGGGCGACCAGGAATTGGCGGGTAGGGGGTTGGTTATCATTGCCGTGGTATTGCCTGCGGTGTGGCTATGGATGGAACACAAGCAGACCGCCCGGCGCTATCGGCGAAAATAGACGCCAACAGCTCGTTTCTTTGTTGCGGTTTTTGTACCTTAAGGATATTCACGGCCATGCAAAATTCAACGCATAGCAATTCTGGTTTCTCGCGTCGCCCAAGCCTGTTGGACGGGCTGTTGTCAGAAGCGGGGCGGGCCATGCAGGTGCTGGGTGGTTCGGTGCATGCTGGAAGGCCCAATCCGGCAGGCAGGCAGGTTGCCGCTTCCGATACGGTCCAGGCGTTGACGCCCGCACAGCAAAAGCATGCCGCCGGGCTTATGCGGGTTAACCATGTGGGCGAGATCTGCGCCCAGGCTTTGTATCGCGGTCAGGCTTTATTTTGCGGCGATGCATCAATACAAAAGCTATTGCTTAAGGCGGCCAACGAAGAGGTGGATCATCTGGTGTGGTGTCGCCAGCGCTTGACTGAACTGGATAGCCGGCCCAGCCTATTGAACCCGCTTTGGTATGCCGGTTCGTTTTCCCTGGGGGTAGTGGCAAGCCGGGCGGGAATTGCCCGCAATCTGGGTTTCATGGCGGAAACCGAGCGTCAGGTTGAGCAGCACCTTGATCAGCACCTTAGCGATTTGCCCCCTAACGACGAGCGCTCTCGAACCATTGTCAGGCAAATGCGGGATGACGAAATCGAGCATCGCACGACGGCAGAAAACCATGGGGCCAAGAAACTGTCCAGGCCTGCGCGGTTGATTATGCGTGGCATGTCCAAGGTCATGACACTAACGGCGTATCGTATTTAGGGTTGGCGTAGCGCGTTTGTAACGAAACAATTGCCCAAGGGTTAATACCAAATTACTTTTTTCCGTTTCTATGGATAGAAAAGTGCTAAAAAAACAACAAACCCCTTCCCGTATGCCTTTTTTGTCGATTTATCTTGCATTGCACAAATGATCGCTATACACTTTAGTTATCGGATGTCGAAACGTGATTGCAAAGGGAAAACCCCAGTCACGCGGTCTCAAGCCAAACAGCTTTAGAAGCCCGGCATGCCAAGGTTGTCTCCTCCACCCTCCTCCTTTGGTGGATTTAGCCCAAGATCGCAAGATCTTGGGCTTTTTTTTGTCTTATGCCCGATAGTTTTATTTCCATTTTTGTGTAATGTGGTGTTTTCATGCCGCTTAAATAGAAATTTTTCCAAAATCGCAAAGAATCGTTGGTCGGTAACATTTCTTGTTGCATTTGTTTCGCTGGACTCGCCCAACTTGTTACAGAAACAACCGATAATGATGATGCTTATATTGTTTTTGGGGATTGTGTGATTTCGCCTCACCTTTGGGGATCTTTTACCTGGTTGTATATCTGTATCGTGGCGTTCATGGTGGGCGGCTTGATTGTCGCCTCCGAACGCTGGCACGGGGCTTTTACCGGCGACACCGATATGAACAAGCCTCAGGCTTCCCACTCGCGAGCAACGCCGCGCGTGGGGGGCTTGGCTGTGCTGGCGGGTACGCTAGCCGGGTTGTTGGTACTGGGGCCCAGCAATATGACCTTGACCTGGCTGTGGCCCGTCTTGTTCATTGCCGCCATGCCGGTTTTTGTCGCCGGCCTGCTTGAAGACATCACCAAGGATGTGGGGTCGGGAAAACGGCTGTTGGCCGCATTCTTGTCGGCGGCCATTGCTTGGTGGCTATTGGGCGGCGTCTCTCGCGTAGGGCTGGGTTGGGCCGACTGGATCCTATCGTTTTGGCCTATCTCCTTATTGTTCACCATGATCGCCGTCGGCGGCTGTACTCACGCTCTGAATATCGTGGACGGCATGAACGGCCTGGCCGGCATGATCGCCACGTTGATGGCGCTGTCGCTGGCTTTGGTGGCCTTGCAGGTGCAAGACATCCCCATCTTCCTTATTGCCGCGGCATTGGCATCGGCCACTTTGGGGTTTCTGGTCTGGAACTTTCCATTCGGACGGGTTTTCCTCGGCGATGGCGGCGCCTATTTCCTGGGTTTCATGCTGGCCGAGCTGGCGGTGCAACTGGTGGTTCGCAACCCTAGCGTTTCGCCGTTCTATGCACTGGCCGTGTTGTTCTACCCGGTGTTCGAAACCCTGTTTTCCATCTGGCGCCGCCGCTTCAAGCGCGGCGTGCCGGTCGATCAGCCGGATGCCTTGCATTTGCACCAATTGGTATTCCGTCGTTTAGTGCGTGTCACATTCAGCCGCGATCGCCGCCATGCTGTGCCTGCGCTATGCAATGCCATGACCTCGCCTTACCTATGGGTACTGGCTCTTATCGGCCTGGTGCCGGCGACGATATTCTGGGATAACGCCTGGGCGCTGTGCGCTAGCCTGGTGGTGTTTTGCTGGGTGTATATCTGGCTGTATTCCCGTCTGGTGTCGTGGCGCCGCCCGGCATGGCTGCTACTGCCTTCGCTGGGCCGCGATCGTCATCGCAAATAGGCCTATCCCTATAATATCATTCGGTTTTTCTTCTTTTTATTTATAGCCTGGGAGAACAAGTTGGAAATTCAAGATGTGAAACTTGCCGTAGTGGGTCTGGGCTACGTGGGGCTGCCTCTGGCAGTGGAATTCGGTAAAAAACGTTCGGTCCTGGGTTTCGATATCAATGCTCGCCGAATCGCCGAACTGAAAGACGGCCAAGATCACACGCTGGAGGTTGATGCCGACGAGCTCGCCGAAGCCGCCCATTTGCGTTTTACCAGCGAAACAGCCAATTTGGCCGAGGCCAATGTATTTATCGTCACTGTGCCTACGCCTATCGACGAGTACAAGCAGCCTGACCTGACGCCATTGATCCGCGCCAGCGAAACCATAGGCAAAGTGCTCAAGCGCGGCGATATCGTGATTTACGAATCTACGGTTTATCCTGGTGCAACGGAAGAAGACTGCGTGCCCGTGCTTGAACGTATTTCGGGCTTGCGCTTCAACGAAGATTTCTTTGCGGGTTACAGCCCTGAACGCATCAACCCGGGCGACAAAGCGCATCGGGTATCCACGATCAAGAAAGTCACATCCGGGTCAACGCCCGAAATTGCCGATCTGGTCGATGCGCTATACAGCCAGATTATTGTTGCCGGTACGCACAAGGCCACGTCCATACGTGTGGCCGAAGCCGCCAAAGTCATTGAAAATACCCAGCGCGATGTCAATATCGCCCTGATCAACGAGTTGGCGCTGATATTCAATAAAATGGGCATTGATACCCAGGCGGTCCTGGAGGCTGCCGGCACCAAGTGGAATTTCCTGCCTTTCAGGCCAGGTTTGGTGGGCGGACACTGCATAGGCGTGGACCCTTACTACCTTACGCACAAGGCGCAGTCTCTGGGGTATCACCCGGAAATCATCCTGGCAGGCCGCAGGCTTAATGACTCCATGGGCGGCTACGTGGTGTCGCAACTGGTCAAGCACATGACCAAGCGGCGTATTCAGGTACAAGGCTCCAAAGTGCTGGTCATGGGTCTGGCTTTCAAGGAAAACTGCCCGGATCTGCGCAATACCCGTATCGTGGATATCGTTCGCGAGCTCGGCGAATACAACATCGAAGTCGATGTATACGATCCCTGGGTGGATCCCGAGGCGGCCATGCACGAATATGGTATTTCTCCGGTTGCTACTCTTGAGGCAGGGGCCTACGATGGAATCATCCTCGCCGTAGCGCACGAACAATTCGTGGCGATGGGTTGCGAGGCTATCCGCGCCCTGGGCAAGCCCGAGCACGTTCTCTATGATCTTAAATATGTACTAACCGCTAGCGAATCCGATTTGCGGCTGTAATACTGAAAGTTGAAAGGCCTTATATGAGTACTCGTTATCAGGAAATCAC
>DATJCP010000035.1:0-5108 GCA_035514715.1 Candidimonas sp. | reverse complement strand
TGGCTACCGACCCGACGTCGGTGGCAGGTTTGGGTGATCAAGACGCGGCGCATGATGGTTCGACTGCGATTCCCGCAGCCAGCCCAGCTGCGCCTGGCATGCAGCGCGCGGCCACTATGGCGCCGCCCGAACCGGGCACCGATGTCATGGGCGCCATTGGCGCGATGCGCGGAGCCTTGGAAAACCGTATTGATGAACTGATGTGGGGCAACCAGCTACGCCGTGCACCTGAAGCCGTTTCGTTGTTCCAGGCTTTGTTGGGCCATGGGTTCAGTACGGCACTGTTACGGGCCATGTTGAAACGTTTGCCGGAACAGCTTACTGGCAAAGCCGCGTTTCAGTGGGCGCGCAACGAATTGGCTACCCATTTGCCTGTATTGGCCAGTGAAGATGATCTTTGGCGGCCAGGCTTGGCCTTGGCGCTGGTCGGCCCGACGGGTGTGGGGAAAACCACCACTATTGCCAAGCTCGCGGCACGCTGCGTCAAGCGCTCCGGGCCTGACAGCCTGGTACTGCTGACCACCGACACCTACCGTATCGGCGCTCATGAGCAACTGAAAATCTACGGGCAGATCATGCGCGTACCGGTTCATGTGGTGCAGAACGTGGCGGAACTGCGGCAAGTCATGCAAGGCATACGCGCCGATCAGACCATACTTATCGATAACGTTGGTATCAGTCAGCGGGATCGCTACGTTTCCGAGCAAGCTGCCATGCTGGCCGGAGCAGGGCGCCAAGTTAATCGTTTGCTGGTGCTGAATGCTTCCAGCCATGGCGATACGCTGGATGAAGTGGCGCGCACTTACGCCAACGATGGCGGAACGCCCCTGACGGGCTGCATCATTACCAAGGTGGATGAAGCCAGCCGCCTGGGTGCGGCGCTTGATACAGCCATACGTTATCAACTACCCATCCACTACGTGTCCAATGGGCAAAAGGTTCCAGAGAACCTGGTGTTCCTGCCAGCCGCCGAATTGGTGGATCAGGCTTTGATTCATATTCAGCAGACTCGTGCCTTGTATGCGCCTACCGAGGCCGATTTCGCGGCGTTGATGTCGTTGTCCAAGGGGCCTGAAGACGGTACCTTGGCGGCGGCTGCCGAAAGTCGGCGCAAACGCTTGTTGCCTGGCTTGCTGTCGATGGCGGCGGAAACCGGGGCGGGCTTGTCCATGGATGACCTGGACGAGGCCTGCGCTTACGTAGATCAACAGACCTGCGCATCGGAAGCCTACGACATGTGGCGTAGCTATACCTCCGAAAAGCAGGACGAAACTTCGCTTGCGGGCTATGTCGAGCACATGTTGCGCATTGCTCAGGGCGACTTGTCCGAGAAAGGCTATCAGTACGTGTTGGCCGCGCATGATCAAGTGGCTGTGAAATCGTCTGCCGATAGCCGCGGGCATTTGCGAGTCAGTGTATTGCTGGACGAGCATGCCGTGCCGTTGACCACGCCTATGCAGCAATTAAGCTTCGCCCATGGCTGGCAGTCGTCTTGCGGTGATAGCGCGCAAACTGCTCCCACGGCTGCGGTAGCGTTGCATCATCAGATTCAATGGCTAAGCCAGCATTCAAGCAAATTGCCCTTGGTGCATTTGTTTGAAGGCGGAACACAGGCATTGTGGCGCAAGATTTCCGAATTGGATGTACGCTGGCTGGCGCAATGTGTTGCCACGACTCGTATTGAGTTTGACTCTTGCGCGACAACCGTTGGGGCGCTTGCCAAAACACTTAGTTATCGGCCCGTTGCAAGTCCAGTGTATTCGGCGGCGCTCACTGAAATTGCCGGCTTGCCTATTGACGATGTGGTCTTGTGGGTAGCCAGCGAAACCATAGAGGTCGTCGCCAGGCAACAAGACTCGTTGATGCTGCAATTGATTTCCGTGCGTATCGTTAATCGGGCGGATGGCGTAACGGTAAAGACCCTGCACGGGTTAAGCAATATGTTTGCTTTGGCGGCATCCCCTGAACAACTGGCTGCATGGCTGGTGGCGCGCTTGGAAGCAAAGCAAGGCTTGCGCTATGCAGCGCGCGCCTGGCAGTTGCTGGCACAACGTAATGGTGCCGAGTCGTTGCAGAAGAAAGCGCTAGCTGCGATGCAGCTGGGTATGGCGGCGTGGCAGTATAAGCAAGATGCCAAGGCGGGCTTGCCGCGTGCCGTAGGTGGGAATCTTATCGGCAAGCCGGGCTTGCCGGCGGCAACGGTCGTGCCGGCTGTGTTAAAGCTGTTTGCATTAAAAGAAATGATGGCGGCATAGACGCCGCCTGGCAATCAACCTGCCTTGAAGTTTCGGATCCCGCCCTTGCCGGCGCGATTGGTGCGGCCGTTGGCATCATATAAATTGCCGGTGCCGGTCAGGCTGCGCAAGGTGTCGAGCGCTTGTTGATTGTGTTCAAGAAAGGTGTCGATAATACGGCCGTTGGCTGCATTCAAGTCGCTGGCGATTTCTACTTTTTCAATCAGGGTCTGGTAAGGCGCGCGCAAATCGGGATGGTCGTTTACGGCGGCATCCAGGCCTGCCTTGTCTTCGCTGTAGCCAAGTTGAGCCAGCAGCAGTTGACGCTCGTCGGCCACCAGTACCAACTGGTCGGCATAACGGTTTTTGCTTTCTGTGGAATCGCTTAGCGCGTCGCTGGTGTCAGCTTCGGTCAAGGCTTGAGCTTCGGCCTCGAGTACGACGATAAATGCCTGGATCAGATCAGTTTCTTGTTCGAGGCACTTTTGTAGTTGTAGAACAGCGTTATTCATATTGCAACAATGTAAAAGCAGCGGCGGTACGCTGCTGCATGGGAAATTATTTCAGCAGATCCCGCACACTGGCGATCAGCCCGTCGGCGATGCGGCTGGGGTCGATCTTGAGCTGGCCGGATGCAAGTGCGTCGCGAATCTGGTTGACGCGTACAACATTGATGTCGTTTTCGCTGTTTTGCAAGTTCGACAGGTGGCGGGCGGTATTGCTGAGGTCGACAGCGCCTTTACCTGCGCCCGAGTATGACGATACGCTTGCACTGGTCACGCCGTCAGTCCGCGAGCTGGCTGCGCTGCTTAAGGCTGGACTGTTGATAGAGGGTGAGGTGATCTTCAAGGCGGTCTCCGGGTAAGGCCAGATAAATGGCATTCTGCTTTCGTAGTTTATTTACGGCCGTGCTTGGGGAATCTTTAGTGTTAAAGCACGTTTTTACGTAATTTTACGCGTAACGGTGTCTTGTTACATAATGACCTGCACCGTATTCGCATTAATTACCGTACCGCTGACGATTTGGCCGGAGCTGGATTTTACCTGTATTTGAGTGCCTGGAGCGCCGCTTTGCAGTGCCGTGCCTTCGCCGTTGGCTACAAAGCCTACGCCGCGCGCTTCTGTGCGTACGGTTTGCCCGCGCTGTATCGAGCCTGGGTCGCGCAAGGCGCTGGACTTTACAGTGCCGCCCGTGGGGATGCGCTGGGTGGCAATATAGCCAATTGCCTGGCTGGGGTCGAACACCACGCCGCGCGGCATCCGCAGCAGGTCGCCTTCGCGGCCCGTCAGGTCGCTAAGAGTCAGGGCGTCGCCAGGCTGGATGTTTCGGTTGGCAACATAGTAAAAGCCCTGGATGCTTAGATTCGCTTGCACGTTGCTCGTCCAGCTTTGCGGGGCTATGCAGCGTACCTCTATGCTCATGCGGGAACGCAAGCGCTGACCGCTGGGAAGGAATGTTTGCAACTGGTCGCAGGCAGGCTGCTGGTTTACACGCAGGGTTTCAACCGTAACGTGGGCGGAGCCAGGGTAGCTGCTGGCCTGGCCGACAAGAAAGTCCTCGACCTCGGCGGCGACCAGGGCAGGGTCTTGCAGCGGCGCGGCAGCATTGCCTTGTGCGGCGTTTACTGTGCATGCCAGGGTGCTGGCGGCCAGCAGGGCTAATAGGGCGGAAAACTTGGACATGCGGTCATTCTATAGAAGGCTGGTTCGCGGCAATCCGGGAATTGGATGATAAATAGCGCCTTATTTCATACTTTAGTTAAGCAGGCGCCGCTTTACTATTCTGTTATCTGAGCGGCAAAGGCCGCCATGTTGGTCTAGTGCCTGCGGACATTCACAGCAGGCATCATTATTTTCTGGTGAATAGCAAATGATTGATCGGATCGGCGAAGACTTGGGCTTTTATCAAAAGGCCATTAATCTGCGCCAGCAGCGGCAGGAAGTGTTGGCAGCCAATATCGCCAATGCCGATACGCCTAATTACAAGGCACGCGACTTTGACTTTGGCTCGGCATTGAAAGACGCCATGGGCGAAGGGATGCGCTTGCCAAATACGCAGCTTGCGCTGACTTCGGCGCGTCACATTCCGGCCAAGGCTGTCACCCCTGACCCCGCCGAATTGCTGTACCGCCAGCCGTTGCAGCCTAGTATGGACGGCAATACTGTCGATATGGACGTCGAGCGCGTGCAGTTTGCTGACAATACCCTGCGCTATCAAAGTGATCTTCCGTGATTTCGGGGCGGATCAAAACCATGATGGCCGCGCTGCAGCAATAAGCGCCGCAGCTACAGAATAATAAGGAAAGTCCATGTCTACGATGAGTATTTTCGAGATTGCAGGTTCAGCGCTTACCGCGCAGTCCCAGCGCATGAACGTCACCGCAAGCAACCTGGCCAACGCCGATAGCGTTGCCGGCCCCGATGGCCAGCCGTATCGCGCCCGCCAGGTTGTGTTTCAAATGAATCCGGCTCAGGGCCAGGCCTATGCCCAGTCGGTGGGAGGGGTAAAGGTAGCGGCGGTGGTTGAAAGCGCCGCGCCGTACCGCTTGCAGTACGACCCCAAGAACCCGCTGGCTAATGCCGAGGGCTATGTCACGATGCCTAACGTAGATGTGGTGGCGGAAACCGTCAATATGATTTCCGCTTCGCGTTCTTATCAAGCCAATGTGGAAGTAATCAATACCGCCAAAAGCATGATGATGCGCACCCTGTCGATAGGCCAATAAGGCCTGTCTGACTCGCCACAAATACTTTACGGAATTCACACGTGACTACAGTCAATAACACAACGAACAACCCCAACGTTAACCCTCTGGGTGTAGCCAAAGGCAAAGACAAAGACCTGATGGGTGAAACCCAGGACAGGTTTTTGAC
>DATJCP010000034.1:0-1739 GCA_035514715.1 Candidimonas sp. | reverse complement strand
GCAACCCGAACGCAATATGCCGGCCACAGGCTTGGACAATGCCAACTTCAGGCCTGGCACAACCAGGTCAAAGACAGCAGATCCGCCGGCACTGATAATGACTTGCTCGTCTTGGAAAAGACTGCGCTTATCGCATTCGCGAGCGATTTCCTCGACCCTGGCCATCAAGGAGGCCACTTCCTTGCTGTCGTGCTCGCTATGGCAATGCGCCAGTCCGCCCTCGTAGCACTCAAGACCACTAAGGGTCAGGGTGTCACTTGTTCCGATACGTTCAGCCAGCTCTATAGCCTGGGAAAAAGTCCGGATACCGGTTCTTTGACCCTCTGTGCCGACTTCCAGCAGGCAGTCAAACTGCTGGGCATTACCACGGCGGTTGGCCCAGGACTCAATCTGCTCGACTTGGGCAACGGAATCCACCAGGAACCAGATACGCAATTCAGAGTCGCGCTCCAGCACGAACGCAAGGCTATCCAGATCAGCATCGCTGACCACCTGGTTGGCGATAATGATGCGCTTGGCGCCTGCTTCCAGCCCAGCATTAACCTGGAACACCGTGGCAAAGGTCAGACCCCAGGCGCCCAGATCAAGCTGGCGGCTGAACAATTGCGGCGACATGGTGGTTTTGCCGTGCGGCGCAATCAGGATATCGCGTTCAGCGGCGTAAGCCTGCATCCACTGCAAATTATGCTCAAGTTCCACCTGCTTGATGACTGCCATGGGATAAGGCAGATCGTCTTTGTACAGATTCCATCCATGCTGGCCGACATCTTCGACCTGGCAAGGTTCTGCCATCAGCGGAAAACCCTTGAAACCGCTATTCAACAAATTCTTCGTATTCATGTTCTTTCCATTTCCCGGACTTGCGCCCGGTTTCTTTAAAAATTGCGCCAGCATGCCTGCCAGTGCCCTTCGCTATGCTCGCGCAAAGTCATGTCGGCCTGGGCGCATTGCGCTTCCGCCAGCGGACATCGTGTGCGGAACACACAGCCGGAAGGCGGATTGGCAGGACTGGGCAGATCGCCTTCCAGCGGCTGCACAGTACGCGAAATCATAGGATCCGGTACCGGGGAAGCCGCCAACAGCGCCTGTGTGTAAGGATGCAAGGCTTGAGTGTAGAGCTTATGCGTCGGGGCAATTTCAACAATACGTCCCAAATACAGTACTACAACCCGGTCACATTAGATAAACAACAAAAAAACGGAGCCATATCAACCAAGATAACGGCCCCGCCAATGCAAGCACAAAAACTTCCGCCTACTTACTTCCCTGCAGCCTGTTGATACAAAGGCATTACTTTAGCTGCAGCCGCCGTCAAATCAGCAGAACGGCTTGCAGCCGAAGGGTGAGTCGACAAGAACTCCGGCTGCGCACTACCTGAACTCAGCGCCCCCATTTTCTGCCACAACGTCACCGCAGCACGTGGATCATAACCAGCGCGAGCAGCCAACTCGACACCAATGCGATCCGCCTCGGCTTCGTGGGTACGGCTATTCGGCAACGTAAACATCACCTTGCTCAAGGCGCCGCCTAAATCGGCGGTGGCACCCGCTCCAGTCACCGCCGACAACACCGACAAGCCTATATTGGTCGCCATCTGCTGCGATACCTGCTCGCGAGAATGCTCCCGCAAGGCATGCGCCATTTCGTGCCCAATCACCGCGGCAAGCTCGTCATCCGTAGGCTTGATCTGATTGATCAAACCTGTATAAACCGCCATTTTCCCGCCGGGCATGCACCAC
>DATJCP010000033.1:0-4715 GCA_035514715.1 Candidimonas sp. | reverse complement strand
TTCAGCAGTTGCAGCAATGCGGGCAGCTTGGTCATGGTCAACGAGTGCTGGGTGGCCAACACCACACAGGCCATGCCGTTGTTTTCGGCCTGAATGCGGTTGCGCAAATGATTCAGGTTATGCAGCAGCGCACGGAATTCCGGGATGCGGCGTTCGGCGAGTGGGGTCAGGCGCATGGGTTGGCTGCGCCTGTCGATCAGCTCGACATTCAACCAGGCTTCCAGCAACTGAATGCGGCGGGAAAAAGCGGGTTGCGTGATGTTGCGCAGGATGGCCGCGCGGGAAAATGTCCCGGCGTCCACCAGTGTCAAAAAATCTTCTATCCAGGCCAGTTTCATCTCGATTCCAGGTGCTATGCAAAAGATGCATATCATTCTAAGAATATAGTATTGGGCAAAGTGCGTGGCGATAAGTAGCATGGGATTTATTCTTTCACCTTGGAGCCACTGTCATGCATCTTGCCGCCTTCCCCCGTGTCCGCTTGGGACATTTCCCCACACCGCTTGAGTTCATGCCTAACCTGACCAAGCTCTTGGGCGGGCCTAATCTGTATATCAAGCGTGACGACTGCACCGGCTTGGCGACAGGTGGGAATAAAACGCGCAAGCTGGAATTCCTGGTGGCGCAGGCTATCGAGCAAGGGGCCGATACGCTGATTACCCAGGGGGCCGTCCAGTCCAACCATGCCCGCCAGACCATCGCCGCCGCCGCCCGCGTAGGCATGAAGTGCAAAATTTTGCTTGAGCAGCGGGTTACCAATGCCAGCGAAGAATACGAAGAGTCGGGCAACGTCTTGTTGGATCGTCTGATGGGTGGCGAGATCGTTGCGCGTTTTCCCGCCGGCACGAATATGCAGCAAGAAATGGAAAACCTGGCTGCCGAGCTGCGTAGCGCCGGAAGCAAGCCTTATGTCATTCCAGGCGGTGGGTCCAATCCCGTTGGTGCGCTGGGCTACGTGGCTTGCGCACAGGAACTGTTGACTCAGTCATTCGAAACTGGTGTGCGCATAGACCACGTGGTCCATGCAACCGGCAGTACCGGTACACAGGCGGGCCTGGTGGTTGGCCTGCGCGCCAGCAACAGCGGTATACCGGTCTACGGCGTCAGCGTACGCGCGCCTAAAGCCAAGCAGGAAGAAAACGTTTGGAATTTGGTGCAGGCAACCGTGGACTACATGGGCTTGCCTGCGGGATCGGTTGACCGATCCGATGTGGTTGCCAATTCCGATTATGTGGGCGATGGCTATGGCTTGCCGACTGATTCCATGGTGGAAGCCTTGCGCCTTGCAGCCGAACATGAAGCCATTCTGCTGGACCCGGTTTATTCGGGCAAGGGCATGGCGGGGCTGATAGATTTGATTCGAACAGGTCATTTTAAGAAGGGCGAAAACGTAGTTTTCGTGCATACTGGCGGGGCGGTTGGCCTGTACGGATACCGCCAGCTTTTTTAAGCAACTTCAAGAAACTATAAGAAGGAAGGAGACAAAACTATGAAAAAATCTACCCTTATTTTGTTTAGCGCAGTAGCTGTAGCAGTCGCAACGCCCACCTATGCCGACGGGCGGCTGGAAAAGATAAAGTCCAGTGGTGAAATTGCGCTTGGCCATCGGGACTCGTCCATTCCGTTTTCGTATCTGGACGACAAGCAGCAACCTATAGGCTATTCCATGGATATTTGCCATGAAGTGGTCAAGGCGGTGAAGGCCAAGCTGGGCATGGACAAAATCAATGTCAAGCTTGTGCCGGTTACTTCGTCGACTCGGATCCCCTTGCTGGCTAACGGTACGGTGGATCTGAACTGCGGTTCGTCCACGAATACCAAAGAGCGCCAGGCGCAGGTCACTTTTGCGCCTACGACCTTTGTTACCGCCACCCGCTTTGTGGCCAAGAAGTCCTCCAACATCAACAACCTTGGCGACCTGAAAGGGAAAACCATTGTGTCTACAGCCGGCACCAGCAATATCCGCTGGGTGACCGGCGCCAACGACCAGCAAAAGCTGCAGATGAACATCATTCCTGCCAAGGATCATGCCGAAGCCTTGCTTACGGTGGAAAGCGGGCGGGCTTCAGCGTTCTTCATGGACGATATCTTGCTGGCTGGGCTGGTGGCGACGTCGCGCAATCCGGGCGAGTGGATGATCAGCAAAGAGGCCTATACCGTCGAGCCTTACGCCATCATGGAACCCAAGAACGACCCCGAGTTCAAGAAGGTGGTGGATGACACCATTGTCGGGATGATGAAAAGCGGCGAGCTCGACAAGCTGTACAAAAAATGGTTCGAATCGCCCGTTCCGCCCAAGAACGTCAATCTGAACTGGCCCATGAGCGATCAGCTCAAGAAAGTGGTCGCAACACCCACCGACTCACCAGACCCGAATGACTATAAATAAATAGTCAATGAGTTACGGATGCACGCCGCAACGATAAGTCAGTCCAGTGTGCGTCGCTTTGGCCCTGCGATATCCATATCACAGGGCCAAAGGTGTTTGGTAAGTGGGACGGGAGGCTATTGATGAATTACAACTGGAACTGGTCGATTTTTTTCGAGCAGGCGCCTGGTGGCGTTACGTATTTGCATACGCTGCTTAGCGGCTTGGGCTGGACGATAGGCACGGCGGTGCTTGCCTGGATACTGGCCTTGGCGATTGGGACGACGGTGGGCGTAGCCCGCACCGGCCATCTTAAGTGGGTACGGGCCGTAGCGACGGCCTACGTCGAGCTGTTTCGCAACATCCCCCTCTTGGTGCAGATGTTCTTATGGTATTTCGTTATTCCCGAATTTCTGCCGGGCACGATGGGCGATACCATGAAACAAATTCCCCCGCCGTGGGGCAACTTTGTGCCTGCTGTGCTTTGTCTTGGCTTTTATACGTCTTCGCGTGTGGCCGAGCAGGTGCGCGCGGGGATCGAATCTTTGCCGCAAGGGCAGCCGATGGCGGCAACCGCGTTGGGCATGACGCGATGGCAGGTGTATCGCTACGTACTGTTGCCCACGGCGTTTCGCATTATCTTGCCGCCCATGACATCAGAGCTGCTGAACCTCATTAAGAACACTTCCGTGGCCTTTACCATAGGACTGTTCGAATTGGTGGGTGCGGCCCGATCCATGCAGGAATTCAGCTTCCAGGTATTCGAGACTTTCGCCATGGCAACGCTGTTTTACTTATTGCTTAATCTGGTTGTAGTGCGCGGCATGTATTTGCTGGAGCGGCGCCTGGCGGTGCCGGGCTTTCTTGGTAACGTTTCCGCAACCAAGGAGGCAGTGCTATGAATGGTTTCGATTTCGACATTATCGAACGCTCCTGGGTGTACCTGTTTCAGCAGGGGATGGTGTTTACGCTGCAGTTGACGTTGTTTTCCGCCCTGGGCGGATTGGTGCTGGGGACTTTGCTGGCGATGTGCCGTTTGTCCAGCATAAAGCCGCTGGCTGCGGTTGCCGGCCTATACGTCAACTTGCTCAGGGCATTGCCCCTGATCCTGGTCATCTTCTGGTTCTACTTTTTGATGCCGTATGTCGGCGCATGGCTCACTGGCGCAGACCGGCCCATGTCGGTTGGCGGCTTTACTTCGGCGCTGGTTACTTTTACCTTGTTCGAAGCCGCTTACTTCTGCGAGATCATGCGTGCCGGCATACAGTCGGTGCCGCGTGGGCAGGTCAGTGCTGGTTATGCTCTGGGGCTGACTTACTGGCAAGTGATGCGTAACGTGGTCTTGCCTCAGGCGTTTCGCAATATGACGCCCATCCTGCTGACACAAACCATTATTTTGTTTCAGGACACGTCGCTGGTCTATGTGTTGTCGCTGACCGATTTTCTGGGGGCGGCTACCAAGGTGGCGCAGCGAGACGGCAGGCTGATAGAAATGTATATATTCGTCGCCGTGGTTTATTTCATAATGAGCTATGCGGCCTCACTGTTCGTACGTTACTTGCAACAACGCACGCGCATTGCGCGTTGAAATCAGAGATACAGAAATTGCAGGAGCTGGAATGATAGAAATCAAGCAAGTCAGTAAATGGTATGGCGCAACGCAGGTGCTGGACGGTTGCAGCACGCAGGTCACCGATGGCGAGGTGGTAGTGGTTTGCGGCCCTTCGGGGTCGGGTAAGTCAACCTTGATTAAAACCGTGAATGGGCTTGAACCCTTTCAGCAGGGTGAAATCCTGGTTGACGGTATTTCAGTCGGTGCGCGCGATACCGACCTGCCAAAATTGCGTGCGCGTATCGGCATGGTGTTTCAAAGCTTCGAGCTGTTTCCCCATTTGTCGGTAATGCAAAACCTGGTGCTGGCCCAGATGAAAGTCTTGAAGCGCGGTCAAGATGAAGCAAACGCCAGGGCGGCGTCCTTGCTGGATCGTGTTGGATTGCGGGCGCATCAAGATAAATTTCCCGGCCAGTTGTCAGGCGGGCAGCAGCAACGGGTCGCTATCGCTCGGGCGCTCGCCATGGATCCCATCGCCATGCTGTTCGACGAGCCCACTTCGGCGCTTGATCCCGAAATGGTCAACGAAGTGCTGGACGTCATGGTCGACCTTGCCCGCGAAGGTATGACCATGATGGTGGTCACCCACGAAATGGGTTTTGCGCGCAAGGTTGCCGACCGTGTGATTTTCATGGACGTAGGCAAAATCGTCGAAGATTGCGGCAGTGAAGAGTTCTTCGGCAGCATAGAGTCGCGTTCCGAGCGCGCCCGCCAGTTCTTGTCCAAGATTCTTCA
>DATJCP010000032.1:0-5752 GCA_035514715.1 Candidimonas sp. | reverse complement strand
AGCGCATCGCTGCTGATCATTGCTTTGTACCTGATTGCGCAAATGGTGGGCGCGGGCAAGCTCATCGTGTTGTTGTTCGGCCTGGACTACAACATTGCCGTGCTTATCGTCGGTTCGCTGATGATGGTGTATGTGGCATTTGGCGGCATGACCGCAACGACCTGGGTACAGATCATCAAGGCTGTGCTGATGTTGTTCGGTGCAACGTTGCTGGCCGTTCTGGTTTTGGCTATTTTCAAGTACAGCCCCGATGCCATGCTGACGGAAGCCGTTCGGGTGCACCCCGCAGGCTTGCAACTGATGGCTCCAGGCGCGCAAGTCAGCAGCAATCCGCTGAATGCCTTGTCGCTTGGTATTGCGCTGGCTTTCGGTACAGCGGGTCTGCCGCATATCCTGATGCGCTTCTTCACGGTGTCTAATGCGAAGGAAGCGCGCAAGTCGGTGATCTACGCCAGCTCGTTTATCGGTTACTTCTACTTGCTGACTTTCATTATTGGTTTCGGCGCCGTTGCCTTGCTGATCAGGCATCCTGAATATTTCCATGCGGGTCCCGGCGGCCAGGTCGACATCATGAAAAGCCTGATAGGCGGCACCAATATGGTGGCGGTGCATCTGGCCAATGCTGTTGGCGGCAGTTTGTTGCTGGGCTTTTTGGCTGCGGTAACGTTCGCCACCATCGTGGCTGTCGTGGCAGGCCTGGCCCTGGCTGGCGCTGCAGCGATCTCGCACGACTTATATGCCAACGTGATTGCCAAGGGGCGTGCAACAGAGCGCGACCAGATGCGTATTTCGCGTCTTTCCACCATCGTGCTGGGCGTGTTGGCCATTTTGCTGGGCATCATTTTCGAAAACCAGAACGTGGCGTTCATGGTGGGCCTGGCTTTCGCCATTGCCGCCAGCGCCAACTTTCCTGTTCTGGTGTTGTCGATTTCCTGGCGCGGCTGCACCACACGCGGTGCGACCATAGGCGGTTTCCTGGGCTTGGCCAGCGCCACGATCTGGGTGGTGCTTAGCCAGACTGTCTGGGTCGATGTGTTCGGTTTTGCAACGCCGATCACACCGTTCCCTAACCCCGGCATCCTGTCCATTCCGTTGGCTTTCTTTGCGATCTGGTTGTTTTCCGTACTGGACAAGAGCCCACGGGCCAAGCAAGAAGCTGCTGCTTTCGACGCACTGACTGTGCGCAGCCAGACTGGTATAGGCGCTGCAACTGCGGTGGCCCATTAACAAGCTTATGCGCCGCAGTGATATTTAAAAGGAACATCATGACTGAAACGACAAATCTCTATTCTGTGCCGGAAGGCTTTGCTGGTCCGGAAACGATCACTCAGGAACAGTATGCGCGTCTATATAAAGAGTCGTTGGACGATCCGGCAGCGTTCTGGGGCAAGGCGGCTAAGCGCCTGGAGTGGTATCGCGAACCGACGCAGATTCGCGACGTCAATTTTTCGCCTGATGATTTCCGTATCAACTGGTATGCAGACGGCGAACTGAATGTCAGCGTCAATTGCCTGGACAGGCATTTGGCAACACGGGGCGACAAGGCGGCTCTTATTTGGGAAGCCGATAGCCCCGACACCCCAGCGCAGCGCATCACTTATCGCGATCTGCACGCCAGGGTATGCAAGTTGGGCAATGCCTTGCGCAAGCTGGGTGTGCGCAAGGGCGATCGCGTCACGGTGTATCTGCCTATGGTGGTCGAGGCTGTCGTCGCCTTGCTGGCTTGCGCCCGGATAGGCGCTGTTCATAACGTGGTGTTTGGCGGGTTCGCGCCGGCTTCGATTGCCGATCGGGTGCGCGACTGCGGCGCCAAGGTCATTATCACCGCCGATGCCGGCGCGCGCGCCGGCCGCAAAGTCCCGCTCAAGGCGAACGTGGATGCCGCGTTGCAGCTTCCCGGAACGGAGGGAGTGCAAGCCGTGGTGGTGCTGCAGCATGTTGGCGACGATACCGACATGGTTGCTGGGCGCGATCATTGGCTTCATGATCTGGTCTTGAATGAGCCGGCCGAGTGCGAGCCTGAGCGCATGAATGCCGAAGACCCCTTGTTCATCTTGTATACCTCCGGCAGCACCGGCAAGCCCAAGGGCGTGCTGCATACGACAGCGGGCTATCTGGTCTATGCCAGTTATACGCACGAATCCATTTTCGACCTGAGGGAAGATGATGTTTTCTGGTGCACCGCCGATGTGGGCTGGATTACCGGCCATAGCTACATCGTGTACGGGCCGCTGGCCAACGGCGCGACTTCCTTGGTGTTTGAAGGGGTGCCCAATTATCCAGATACTTCGCGCTTCTGGCAGGTGATCGATAAACATCAGGTCACGATTTTCTATACCGCGCCAACGGCCATCCGCGCCTTGATGCGCGACGGCGCCGATCCGGTCAAACGGACTTCGCGCAAGTCATTGCGCTTGTTGGGGTCGGTGGGCGAGCCTATCAATCCAGAAGCCTGGCGCTGGTATTACGATGTCGTGGGCGAGGGCCGTTGCCCCATCGTCGATACCTGGTGGCAAACCGAAACGGGCGGTATCCTGATTTCTCCGTTACCGGGAGCTGTTGCAGCCGCCAAACCGGGCGCGGCTACGCGGCCTTTCTTCGGTATCGAGCCTGCATTGGTCAATGCCGATGGCGAATATATCGAAGGTCCGGGCGAGGGTAACCTGGTCATCAAGGGGTCCTGGCCTGGTCAGGCGCGATCCGTGTATGGCGATCATCCGCGTTTTATCGATACCTACTTCAAGACCTACCCCGGTCTGTATTTCACCGGCGACGGTTGCCGGCGCGATGACGATGGCGATTACTGGATTACCGGCCGGGTCGATGACGTGATCAACGTCAGCGGGCACCGCATCGGCACGGCAGAACTGGAAAGCGCCCTGGTTTCGCATCCCAAAGTGGCAGAAGCGGCGGCGGTGGGTTTTAACCACGATATCAAGGGCCAAGGCATTTACACTTACGTCACGTTGGTGGCGGGCGAGGTCGAGTCCGAGGCCTTGCGCCAGGAGCTCGTAGCACATGTGCGCAAGGAAATCGGCCCGATCGCCACGCCGGATCACCTACAATGGGCGCCAGGGCTACCGAAAACGCGTTCCGGGAAAATCATGCGCCGCATCCTGCGCAAGATTGCCGAAAACGCTATCGATCAGTTGGGCGACACCAGCACGCTGGCCGATCCTTCGGTAGTTGACTCACTGGTTATGGAAAGACATGTGTCATAAGGCATGAATGACTGAACTCTTGATCGCCGATGATCATCCTCTGTTTCGCGAAGCGTTACGGGGGGTGGTTGCTCGCGCGCTTCCTGAGACTGTCATCTACGAAGCCGACCAGGTCGGAAAGCTATACGAGCTGGTCGACGCTCATCCCGATGCCGACTTGCTGCTGCTGGACTTGAATATGCCGGGGGCCAGCGGCTTTAGTCCCTTGGTGCATCTACGGGGGCAGCATCCCCAGTTACCCATCGTTATTGTCTCGGCGCACGAAGATCCATTGTTGATGCGCCGTGCGCTGGATCACGGCGCGATGGGGTTTATTCCTAAATCGGCCGATGCCGCTACGCTGGGCATGGCTTTGCAGCATGTGCTGGATGGTGGCACTTGGCTACCGGACGCGGCTTATGCCGTTGCAGGGGCCAGTTCAGAAGAAAAACAGGTAGCCGCGCGCATGCGCGAATTAACCCCGCAACAGTTCCGGGTTTTGCAGATGGTGGGGGCGGGCCAGCTTAACAAGCAGATTGCCCACGAACTGGGCATATCCGAAGCAACCATCAAGGCCCATATGACAGCCATCATGCGCAAGCTGGGTGCGTCCAATCGCATGCAGGCAGTGCTTATTGCCGGGCGGCTGGGGCTGAGTGCTGTTCGTGGCACGCAGGAAGATCCCCCCCTATAGCCGCTGGCGGCCTACTTTTTCCCGTATTGAATTACTCGCTTTGGACTCGTGCTTGAGCCGACAGGAATGCGCGTAGCGATGCCGGTTTAACGGGCTTGGTCAATACCCGGTATCCGCGCGTGCGGGCGGTTTGCTTCAATGTGTCGCTGCCGTCGGCGGTGAGCAGGGCGCCCTGTATGTCGGGGGCCAGGGCGCGCAACGCATCCAGGCTGCCTAGTCCGTCCAGGCGGTCATGTAGGTGATAGTCCACCAGCAACACATCAGGTTGCTCCCGCATTTTTTCCAAAGCTTCATCAATACTGGTCGCGCAGATGACAGTGATGTCCCAGCGGCCCAATAAGGCTTGCATGCCGGCCAGAATATCCGGGTCGTTATCCAGGCACAGTACCTTGAGGCCTGTTAGTGACGTGTCGGACCGTGGCATTGCGGAAGCGGGCACATTGTTATTGGTTGGGCGCGCTACGCGTGGCGCGCTGATGGAAAACATGCTGCCTCGATCTGCCTTGGAACGGGCATCCAGCCTGTGATCGAGCAATAGCGCAATGCGCTGGCAAATCGATAGGCCCAATCCCAACCCACGCCCATCCCAATCGAAAGGCTGTTCATAACGGTGGAATTCCTCGTAAATCTGACGCAAGTGGTGCGGCGGAATGCCCGGGCCGGTATCCCAGACCTGCAGCATCACGGTATCGCCGCGTGGGCGGGCGCAAAGAACAATGCGTCCGCTACGGGTATAGCGCAGCGCGTTGGCCAGGAAGTTCTGCAATACCCTGCGCAGCAGATTGCGGTCGCTGCGTACAAATAATGGTTGTGCGTGCAGCCGCAGGATGAGTCCACGGCGCAAGGCCATCGGAGCATACTGATCTATCAGTTGCTGCAATAACAGGTTGGCGTCGACCTCTGTGATGTCGGGCTTGAGCACGCCGGCGTCCAGGCGTGAAATATCCAGCAGGCCGTCAAGCAGTTCTTCTGCAGCCCGCAGCGACGTATCGATACGTTCGGCCAGATGCTTGAGTTCGTCAGGATGGTTTTCTTCGCGCAAGGCCGATGAGAACAGGCGGGCCGCATTGATGGGTTGCAGCACATCGTGGCTGACCGCAGTCAGGAACTGGGTGCGTGACCGCTGCGCGGCTTCGGCTTCGTGCGTGCGCTGGGTTACCCGTTGTTCCAGGGTTTCGTTGATATCGCGTAATTCATGTTCGATACGCTTGTGTTCGGTGACATCGCTATAGCTGGTGACGTAACCGCCGTTGGGCAAGGGCTGGCCGCGCAGTTCGATGACTTGTCCGGTTTTCAATGTGCGCAGGAAGACATGTTTGGAGCCCGCCCGCATAAAGGCGACACGCTTGTTGATTTCGTTTTCGATGTCCAGGTTTGGGCTATTGCCGATTTTGCCGTGTTCCGCATTGAAGCGGATCAGGTCGGCAACGGAGCGGCCGACATACAGCATGCCGGCAGGGTAATTGAATAGTTGCAGGTAGCGCTGGTTCCAGGCAACCAGCTTCATGTCGGCATCAACCACGCTGACCCCTTGGTCAATGTTTTCCATGGTTGCCAGCAATATGTCCCGGTTGAAGCGGAGTTCCTGCCCGGCTTCGTCCAGTACCGCAACAATGGCCGAAACTTCCATGCCGGAGCCTTGGAGGGCGCTGGTCAGCACCAGGCGTGCGGAAGCGGCCCCTACCGCTGCGGCTAATAGTAATTCGGTGAAATGCACCCAGGAACGGTCGGCGCGCAATCCTGGTTCCAGCGTCTGGTTTTGAATGCTTGCCTGTTCGCGGAATGCGCGGCCCACTGTTTTTTCACCGACGATCCGGCCTGCAAGGGTTTGCAAGTCTTGCACCAGCAGGTTGCCTTG
>DATJCP010000031.1:0-8411 GCA_035514715.1 Candidimonas sp. | reverse complement strand
CTGGGTTGGAAAGCGCCGCAATATTGGCAAGTACATGGCCTTGATGGTCGATTTGTACGATGCGGATGCTCAAGGGCCGGTGCGTGATTCCCTTGAGTTTTACCAGGACTGCTACAAGGCCCTGGCGGATGTGGGGATCATGACCGTGAACCTGTTTGGCAACCACGCCAGCTTTGACCCCAATCTCGATAATATCCGCAAGGCATTCAAGGGCAGGATGCTGGAATTGCCTGAGATCGATGCAGGTAATCGCGTGGTGCTGGCGTTTAAGGGGCCGGTGCTCGATGTATCGACCATGCAGTTGCTGCAACGCGCCGACGAGGTCGAAACGACGTACGGCCTTCCCGCACGCCGCTGGGCGAAAGCCTTGTTGGCCGGGCAGGGGGCTGACAGCAATATTGCTGTCTAGCATCATGCATCATGGCAGTCCTTGTTAAACAACAAGGGCTGCCGCTTGCAGGGATATCCCTTCAAGACAGTCTTCGCTTTAACGAGTTAGACTAACGCCCATCCGCGACACTGAGCCTGTTGGTCGCCATTAACTCGTTAAGGAGTCTTCATGAAGTTTAGCAACTCTGCCAAGTTGGTCTTTGGCGCTCTGGCGATGGCTGGTGCGTTGGCGCATGCTCCGGTCTCGGCCCAATCGGTTGCCGTTACCTCGATTGTCGAGCATCCTGCTCTTGATGCAATTAAAGATGGCGTCCAGGAAGCCCTGACTAAGGCAGGCTACACAGAAGCCAAGGGCCTTAAATGGCAATTCCAGACGGCGCAGGGCAATACCGCCATCGCGGCCCAAATCGCACGTAAGTTCGTGGGCGACAAGCCCGACGTCATCGTGGCAATTGCCACGCCGTCGGCTCAGGCTGTAGTCGCGGCTACCAAGACCATACCGGTCGTGTATTCGGCTGTGACCGATCCGGTTGCCGCCCAGTTGGTCAAGTCCATGGCGCCTTCAGGCACTAATGTTACGGGGGTTTCCGACAGCCTGGCGCTTGAAAAGCAGATTCAGCTTATCAAGAAAGTCGTGCCTGCCGCCAAGCGGGTAGGCATAGTCTACAACCCGGGTGAAGCCAATTCTGTCGTGGTTGTCAAACAACTGCGCGAACTCTTGCCCAAGGCAGGCTTGTCTTTGGTCGAGGCGACTGCTGCTCGTACGGTCGACGTGGGTGCGGCCGCCCGCAGTCTGGTAGGGAAAGTTGATGTTATCTACACCAATACCGACAACAACGTGGTGTCAGCCTACGAGTCCCTGGTCAAGGTCGGCAACGATGCCAAGATTCCGCTGATCGCATCGGATACCGATAGTGTTGGGCGTGGCGCCATTGCAGCCCTGGGTGTCAATTATCACAACCTGGGCCTGCAAACCGGCAATCTGGTGATCAAGATATTGAAAGGTCAATCCCCAGGCGAATTGGCTTCCGAAACCAGCGACAAGCTGGAACTGTACGTGAATCGTACGGCAGCCAAAAAGCAAGGGGTCACCTTGACTGACGCGTTTATCAAATCCGCAACCAAGGTTGTCGATTAAAATACTGGCGTCGATAAAACAGGTGGGTTGTCGCAAACAACCCGCCTGTTTCTTTTTTTGCTTATTCTGGCTAGAACATGTCTCTTTACTCATTGTGGGGCGCCCTTGAAATCGGCCTGATTTTCGGCCTGGTAGCGCTTGGCGTGCTTATTTCATTCCGAATGCTAAGGTTTCCGGATCTGACGGTAGACGGCAGCTTCCCTTTAGGCGGCGCCACGGCTGCCACATTGATCAGCGCGGGCATGGACCCGTTCAGCTCTACCTTGATAGCCACTTTTGCTGGCGCGGTAGCGGGCATGATCACAGGCTGGCTGAATGTAAAACTGAAAATCATGGATCTGCTTGCCAGCATCCTGATGATGATTGCGTTGTATTCGATCAACTTGCGCGTCATGGGCAGGCCCAATGTGCCGCTTATTTCAGAGCCTACGGTATTTACCTTGTTGCAGCCCGATGGCATTGAGGACTACATTGCACGCCCCTTGCTCCTGCTGGTTTTGCTGATTGTCATCAAATTTTCGCTGGATTGGTTTTTCTCTACGAAAACCGGGCTGGCCATGAGAGCCACCGGTTCCAATCCGCGCATGGCGCGTTCGCAGGGTGTAGCCACTGGCACCATGCTGCTTGCTGGCATGGCGATTTCCAACGCCTTATGCGCCTTGGCTGGGGCATTGTTTGCCCAGTCGCAAGGCGGGGCCGATATCTCCATGGGCATAGGCACTATTGTCATCGGCCTGGCTGCAGTCATTGTCGGTGAAAGCATCATGCCTTCGCGCAAGCTGTTTGTTGTAACGCTTGCCGTGATTGTCGGCGCCGTACTGTATCGGTTCTTCATCGCTCTTGCCCTGAATGCCGATTTCATAGGTTTGCAGGCGCAAGACCTTAATCTTGTGACCGCGCTTCTGGTTACCTTTGCCTTGGTGATTCCTTTGATCAAACAACGCTTGCGCGGCAAGAACGGAGGCCGTTGATATGCTGAGCGCAAAAAACCTGGCCATTACATTCAATCCCGGCACCGCCATTGAAACCAAAGCCTTGCGTGGCTTGTCGCTGGAAATTCCTGCTGGTCAGTTCGTGACCGTCATCGGCTCTAACGGAGCTGGCAAGTCAACCCTGCTTAATGCCGTATCCGGGGACTTGTCGGTCGATAGCGGCTCCATCATGATCGATAACCAGGACGTTACTCGTCAGCCCGTATGGGAGCGCGCTACGCAGGTGGCCCGGGTCTTTCAAGACCCTATGGCCGGTACTTGCGAAGACCTGACCATTGAAGAAAATATGGCACTGGCGTACAGCCGGGGGCAGCGACGCGGTCTTTCACTGGCGGTCAAAGGCAGCATGCGCAGCGAATTTCGCGAACGCCTGGCAACCCTGGGCCTGGGGCTGGAGAATCGCCTGAGCGACCGCATAGGCTTGCTGTCGGGCGGTCAGCGTCAAGCGGTAAGCCTGTTGATGGCCGCGTTGCGGCCGTCGCGCATACTGCTGCTTGATGAACATACGGCGGCGCTAGATCCCCGCACAGCTCAATTTGTGCTGGAATTGACTACCCGTATTGTTTCCGAGAGCCGCTTGACCACCATGATGGTCACCCACAGCATGCGCCAGGCGCTCGACGTGGGCGAGCGTACCGTCATGCTGCACCAGGGCAATGTGGTGCTGGACGTGTCGGGCCCCGAGCGCCAGGGGCTGGATGTTTCCGACTTGCTGGTAATGTTTGAAAAGGTACGTGGCGAAACCATTTCAGACGACGGTTTGTTGCTGGGGTAAAACATAAGTGGCATAGCAGTTGCTGGCAGGGCGTGTATCACGACTCTGTGGGTGCGTTATGCTCATCGCCGATACGCCTGTTACGTTAAGAATACTGACCCTGAATGCCCATAAGGGGTTCACCTTTTTCAATCGTCGCTTTATTTTGCATGAGTTGCGCGACGCGATACGCGCAACTCATGCCGATATTGTCTTTCTGCAAGAGGTATTAGGCGCTCACGAAGTCCACGCTTTGAATCTGGCCCAATGGCCAGGAGTCAGCCAGTACGAATTTTTAGCCGATACCATCTGGAGCGATTTCGCGTACGGGCGTAATGCTGTGTACCCGCAAGGGCATCACGGTAACGCCTTATTGTCGAAATTCCCTATCGCACAGCACGAGAACTTTGATATTTCGGTGGGAAAGCACGAAAAAAGAGGCTTGCTGCATTGTATTTTGCGCGCGCCGGGACTCACTACCGATGTTCACGTGGTCTGCGTACATTTGGGTTTGCAAGAAAGACATCGCAGCAGTCAACTGGCTTGCCTGCGCCAATTGCTGAAAAGCGATATTCCGCCGAATGTTCCTTTGGTCGTTGCGGGAGATTTCAATGATTGGCGTTTGCGCGGACAGAAGGCTTTGACACGCGCCAGTGGATTGAAAGAGGTTTTTGCCGAATCCTTTGGCCAAGTTTCACGCACTTTTCCGGCCCGCTTCCCTTTGCTACGACTGGATCGCATCTACGTTCGCAACGTCGCGCGTTTTAGACCCATTGCGCTGGCATCCCGGCCTTGGACGCATTTGTCCGATCATGCTCCGCTCGCTGCCGAGGTGATCCTGTGACAGTTGAGTGGACATCGGGAAATTCGCTGGCCTTGCTGGAAAATGGAGAAGCCTTTTTTCCAGCTGTTTTCGACGCCATACGTAATGCGCGGCACAGCGTCATTATCGAGACCTTCATCATCTTCGAAGATAAGGTCGGTAATGAGTTGCAGCAGGTGCTGATAGACGCTGCCGGTCGTGGCGTGCATGTTGAAGTCACTGTTGACGGCTACGGATCGGCGGACCTGACCCCGGAATATATTCAGGCCATGACTTCTGTGGGCGTGCGTTTTCACCTTTTTGATCCGCGCCCCAGGCGCATGGGTATGCGCACCAACCTGTTTCGTCGCTTGCATCGCAAGATTGTAGTGGTGGACGGTGCGCTGGCCTTCGTTGGGGGGATCAATTTCGCAGCGGATCACTTGGGGGATTTTGGGCCGACAGCCAAGCAAGACTATGCCATTTCGATTCGTGGCCCGCTGGTGGATGAAATAGCACGATTTGTACTAGAGGCGTTATCGCCGGTGCAGTCTCGGTTCTCGTGGTGGCGGTTAAAAAGGGATGAGGCAACGCGCCCCACGGAAAGCGGCGACAGTCGTGCCGCGCTCGTGCTTCGAGATAACGATAGGCACCAGAACGATATTGAGCAGCATTATCGAGTAGGTATTCGCGCCGCGCGGCACACTATCACTATCGCCAATGCCTATTTTTTTCCAGGCTACCGGTTTTTACACGATTTGCGGAAAGCGGCCCTAAGAGGGGTGCGAGTGCGCTTGGTGTTGCAAGGCGAACCCGATATGCCCCTCGTGCGAATCGCCACGACCATGCTCTACGATTATCTGCTGGCGGCCGGTGTGGAAATCTACGAGTATTGCGAACGTCCTTTACATGGCAAAGTGGCGACGGTCGACGGCATTTGGTCCACGGTGGGCTCCAGCAACCTGGACCCATTGAGCCTTGCATTGAACCTGGAGGCCAATGTCATGATCCACGACCGCGCATTCAGCTCGTATCTGCAAGAACGCCTGGATAGCTTGATAGCGAACGATTGCCGGTTGATGCAGCGTGCTCCGAGGCCGCGGCGAAAGATACAACGGGTATTCATAGGCGTTTTCATCTTTCATTTTTTACGGCGTTACCCGGCATGGGCAGGCTGGCTACCCGCCCGCAAGCCTTTGCTCAAGACAATGGGGCTCAATGCCGAGCAGGTTGGTGAAGGCAAGCAATGAGCACATTACATTGGCAGGGCTTGTATGGGTGGTTTAGGCGCCATTGGATTCTTATCCGGAAAATATTGGTGGCGGGTTTCATCGCCTTGGTATTGATGCTGCTAGGGATAGCTGTTGTCAAAGTGGATTGGAACGACGTGCAAGCGGCGTTACGTCAATTACCCACGCAGACTCTATGGATGGCGGCCCTGATCACAGTGAGCAGCTATGTCGTTTATGGCATTTTCGATCTTCTGGGAAAATGGTATACAGCCCATGACTTGGCATGGTGGCGGACCATGATGATTGGATTTGTCAGTTACGCATTCAACATGAGCATGGGGGCATCTATAGGCGGCGTTGGCTTGCGCATGCGCCTTTATACCAAGCACGGGTTACAGCAGGGCGTCGTCATGCGTGTGGTAGGCCTGAGCTTGGTAACGAATTGGACAGGCTATGCCTTATTGGCAGGTTGTGTATTTGCAGCCGGTGTGGTTCCGTTGCCGGATGGGTGGGGGGTGGGTACGGAGCCGTTGCGTTTCATCGGGGTACTGATGATGGCGGCCAGCATCGCCTACCTGGGAATGTGCGCGTTTTCGCTTCGTCGATCCTGGGTTCTTTTCGGTCATGAGATAGAACTGCCTTCTTTCGGCTTGGCTGTGGTCCAGATTATTGTTGCGATTGTCAGCTGGATGCTGATGGCGCTAATTATTTATGTGCTATTGCAACAGCATGTTCCTTATCTGACTGTATTGGGGGTGTTGCTTATTAGTGCGATTGCCGGCACGCTGTCGCGCATCCCCGGAGGACTAGGAGTCATAGAGGCGGTTTTCGTTATTTTTGTAGGTGGCGCGATGGGGCGTAGCCAGGTTCTTAGTGCCATGCTGGTGTATCGGGCCGTTTATTACATATGTCCCTTGGTTCTAGCCGGCCTTTGGTATTTAGGTACGGAAGTCAATATGCGAACCCCTGCCCGGCATAATAATTGCTCATCAAAGTAGTCAATGCGGTGTCTTAGCTACCGCTGGCCTACGAGGAGTAATCATGTCCTTAATCGTTGCCGCACGTTTTGAAACATTCGATGCTGCCGAGCTTGCTGCCGGGGTACTTATGCAGGCCGGTGTAACTCATGATGCTTTACATACCTTTTATGTCAATCCGCCGGGGACCCATGATCGATACCCTTTGGGTGGCGACAGGGCAGCCGACCCAGACTCGGAGGGAGGGTCTTATAGTGCGGTCGGTGGTGCAGCCGCAGTTGGTTTGGTCGGTGCTTTAGTCGGTGCCGCCATCACGTTTACGTTTACCGATTCGATGCTGCCAGTTGTTGGCGGTGCTGGCGCTGGCGCATATATTGGATCGCTCGCAGGTGCGCTTTACTCACTGGGTCGAGCGCGGCCGCGTCGTACGTTCGAGCAAGCACAGGAGGCGAAAATCCATGAAGGACGTAAGTCTGGTGTAATGCTGGCTGTTCATACTTCCAGGGAACACGAGATGCGGATCGCTGGAATTCTACGGGATGCGGGCGGCGTAGAGGTAGAGCGCGCCGAAGGGCGCTGGGTGAATGGCAAATGGCAAGACTTCGACCCACTAGAGGGTCCACAATTAGAAAGAAGCTTCTAGACTGCGCTGTTCCTGCCGATGCTGATAGGGTGCTAACCCCTATTTCGTTTTATACTCACCCTTTAATAAAAATCAGAACGGCCAAAACTGTGTACGCAGTGTGCCTTGCTGTACAGGAGTTATTTTAATGTCGAACCTTCGACTGCCTTCCGGGCATCAGGCCCGGGTTGTCGTTTTTTCATCGCTATTGTTACTAGCCGCATGCGGCGAAAAACCCCAGCAGGGCGGTCCAGGTGACATGAAGGTGCCTGTCAGTGTTGTTACCGTGCAGCCCAAGGCCACTGAAATAGTGGCCGAGCTTCCTGGACGTGTCGAAGCAATAAAAGATGCGCAGATCCGCGCTCGCGTCAATGGTATTGTGAATGAAATCAATTTCACACAAGGCAGCGACGTCAAGGCGGGGCAGTTGCTGTTCACGATAGATCCGGCGCCTTATCGCGCCGCGCGGGACCAGGCGGCAGCGCAATTGCAGCGTGCTCAGGCCGATGCAAAAAGCGCCCGTTTGCTGGCTCAACGCTACGCCAAGCTTATCAAGGCCAACGCCATTAGTCGTCAGGATTATGACAATGCCACTGCTGCGGCAGGCCAGGCCGATGCCAATGTTGCAGCAGCCAAAGCGGCGCTGCAGGCCGCCGACATCGACTTGGGTTATACCAAGGTCGACTCGCCTATTACAGGTCGTATCGGAAAGTCATTGGTCACGGAAGGAGCCCTGGTAAGCGCCAGCTCTGCAACGCAATTGGCAACAGTGCAGCAATTGGACCGCGTCTATATCGACCTTACCCGCTCCACCACCGAACTTGCCCAATTGCGTCGCGCATTGGCCAGCGGCGTATTAGAGCAAACGCCTGAGGGTGACGCCAAAGCGGAAGCCGTTCTGGAAGACGGTACGGCTTACGACAAAACGGGCAAACTGCTGTTTTCAGGCGTAACAGTCGATCCAACAACGGGCCAGGTTAACTTGCGGGCCGAATTCCCCAACCCAGACCAAATTTTATTGCCTGGTATGTACGTGCGTGTCCGCTTGCAACAGGGCATCGATGAAAAAGCCTTGCTCGTACCGCAACAAGCCTTGCAGCGTACCGCTGACGGCCTAAGCAGTTTGATGATCGTGAAGGAAGGCAAGGTTCACGTGGTGCCAGTTACAACCGGCGCCGGAGTCAATGGGCAATGGATCATTAACAAGGGTTTGAGCGCCGGTGATGTGGTCATTGTCGAAGGCTTCCAGAAAGTCCGTCCAGGTTCAGCGGTGCAAGCTATGCCTTGGCAGGCGGCAGGTGGTAAACCTGCTCAGGCTGCGCCAGGCGGCCCGGCTTCTGATGAATCTGCAAAGAAGCCAGCCGACAAGACTGCTTCGCCTGAGCCCGCTGCCAAGGGCTAAAGAATCACTTATGCAGGCTGCCGTGGCAGCCTGCAACGTTAAATGCTTTTAAAGTGAGCACGCATGTCGCAGTTTTTTATTGAAAGGCCAGTTTTTGCCTGG
>DATJCP010000030.1:0-18790 GCA_035514715.1 Candidimonas sp. | reverse complement strand
GCGAAAAGGTGGTGGCCGCAACCGTTGCAAAGTTTGGTCGCATCGACATCCTGATCAATAATGCCGGCGCACTGGTAAAGCGGGTACCCATCACCGATATGAATGATGACGTGTTCGACGACGTCGTCAATTTGAATGTGCGCTCGGTACTGATGTGCAGCAAGTTTGCTGTGCCCCATATGCCGGAAGGTTCGGCCATCATCAACCTGACCAGCGTAGCGGCCCGTAATGGCGGCGGTCCGGGTTCCAGCCTGTATGCCGGATCCAAGGGCTTTGTCAGCACGATTACCAAGGGGCTGGCAAAAGAATTGATACCTCGCAAAATACGTGTCAATGCGGTGGCGCCCGGTGTCATCACAACGCCATTTCATGAAAAATTCACAACCCCAGAGCAGTTGGAAGCCATGCGTTCATCCATTCCCATGGGCAGGTTCGGGGTGGCTCAGGAATGCGTAGGGGCGTTTGTGTACCTGGCGTCAAACAGTCAGTCTGGCTATGTAACGGGTCAGATCATCGAGGTCAATGGCGGGCAGTACATGCCTTGATTCTCGCTGTGCTGTTACCTGGATTCCGGCGCAACCGGAATCCAGGCTGTATTCAACAAAATAACAATACCGATATCGAGACAAACAATGACCGCAAACGACAACGGTGGGATGGCAGCAGCCGCAAAGAAAGTAGGGGACGCCATGTTCCGCGTGCTGGCAGTGGTGATGGCTTTGTGCTTGCTGCTTATGTTGATTCTGGTTTTCGGTAATGTCGTGATGCGTTACGTCTTTAATTCGGGGATCATGATTTCCGAAGAGGTGGCGCGCATGACTTTCGTCTGGCTGATTTTTATCGGTTCGGTGCTGGCGTTTCGAGCCAAGCAGCATCTGGCGGTAAACATGGTAGTAACCAGGCTGCCCGTCAAGTCTCAAAAAATCATTCATGTCGTGCGTCAGTTGATCATTCTGGCGGTGCTTTGGCTGCTTATCGAAGGGGGCTGGGCGCAAACAGTCATAGGCATGAGCACGGTGACGCCCGTGGCGGGGGTTCCCATTGCCATATTCAGTGGCGCGGTCTGGTTTTGTGCAACAGCAATGGCAATCATGCTGGTGGCGGATTTGTTTGTAGCCATAAGGGCTCCGGCCATACCTGAAAACGCGTCGAAGTTTTTGACATCCCTGGATTATGTCGAAGACATCTGAAATCGATCTGCCATCTGTCTCCACTAAATAAATAATAGCGCGCCATGACTGTATTGATATTTGTAGGTGTCTTGTTGGGGTTTATGGCTTTTGGCATGCCCATTGCCTTTGCCTTGCTGCTAAGCGCCATTGCATTGATGTTCCACCTGTCGTTTTTCGACACCCAGATCCTGGCCCAGAACATGCTCACCGGCGCGGACAGTTTTGCGCTCATGGCGGTTCCCCTGTTCATGCTGGCGGGCGAGGCCATGAATGCCGGCGGCATGTCGCGCAGGATGGTATTCCTGGCAAGCACCTTTGTCGGGCACATCAAGGGTGGTTTGGGGTATGTGGCCATCATGGCCAGCATTTTGCTGGCTGCGCTTTCGGGGTCGGCCGTGGCCGATGCCGCGGCGCTGGCTGCCATGCTGGTGCCGATGTTGCGCAGTCGCGGGTACGACATGAATCAGGCCACGGGCCTGATTGCAGCGGGCGGCATTATTGCGCCCATCATTCCGCCATCCATTTCCTTCATCATTTTCGGCGTCGCCGCCAACGTCTCGGTAACCAAGCTCTTCATGGCCGGTATCGTGCCTGGTCTGTTGATGGGGCTGACGCTGGTGGTGGTGTGGGCCTGCATTTCGTCCAGGTCAAAAACCATACAGCCATCGCCCAAGGAACCTTGGCCGATCCGAGCCAAAGCGATGAAAGAATCAGGCTGGGCGCTGATGCTGCCCGTCATCATCATCGGCGGATTGCGCGGCGGTATTTTTACGCCTACCGAAGCGGCTGCGGTGGCTGCCGTCTATGCCTTGTTCGTTGGCATGGTGATCTACAAGGAAATCACCATAAAAAGCCTGTATCCGCTGTTGGTCAATGCGGCCATGACAACCGCCATTGTCATGTTCCTGGTTGCCGCGGCGTTGGTGACGTCTTACATGATCACGCTGGCTGACCTGCCGCAGGCGCTTATTGAAATGCTGGGTCCGCTGGTCGATTCGCCCATGCTGCTGATGTTTTGCATTGTCATTCTGCTTACCTTGATCGGGACCGCAATGGACTTGACGCCTACCATCTTGATTCTGGCGCCGGTATTGATGCCCGTGATCAAGAAGGCGGGTATCGATCCCACCTATTTCGGAGTGATATTCATTATGGTTGGATGTACGGGCTTGCTGACGCCGCCGGTAGGTACTGTGTTGAATGTGGTTTGCGGTGTGGCGCGCATCAGGATGGAAGACATCATCAAAGGTGTCTGGCCATATGTTTTGGCGTATACGGGGTTAATCGTATTGCTGGTTGTTTTTCCAGAAATCGTATTGGCTCCTTTGCGTTGGTTTTATTAAAAAAAGCAAATTAAAAGGGTGGAAACAAATGTCTAACTTGTTCAAGAAAACATTCAATTTCAAGAATGCCGTGTTGGGTTTTGCCGCGGTCGCCGCGTTGGGCGTTGCATCGCACGATGTGATGGCTAAAGATATCAAGACACGTATCGTGCGCTTCGGATACGGCCTGGCCGAAGAAAGCCCCTCGGGCAAGGCCACCCGTTACTTTTCTGATGAAGTCAAGCGTCTGAGCGATGGCAAAATCAATGTCAAGACCTATGGCAATGGCGCTTTGGGTTCCGATGAGCAAATGCAAAATGCCTTGATAGGCGGGTCGCAGGAAATGACTTTCGTATCTACCGCGCCGCTGGCCGGCATGGTCAAGGAATATGGCGTTTTCGACTTGCCTTTTCTGTTCGACAATGACAAGGTGGCCGACTATGTCCTGGACGGTCCTGAAGGCAAGAAGCTGCTCGACAAATTGACCGGCAAGGGATTGATCGGCCTTGTGTATTGGGAAAACGGTTTTCGCAATATCACGAATTCACGCCACAGCATTTCGAAAGCTCAAGATTTGGAAGGCATCAAGCTGCGTGTAATGCAGAACCAGGTGGCGTTAAGCGTATTCAAAGGCTTGGGCGCGAATGCGGTTCCCATGCCGTTTACCGAGTTGTTCACCGCGCTTGAAACCAAAACTGTCGATGGCCAAGAAAACCCGCTTAGCACCATACAAACCAGCAAGTTCTATGAAGTCCAGCCTTATCTGACGATTTCCAATCACGTTTACACGCCGTTTGTGTTGCTGGCATCGAAGAAATGGTGGGATGGCTTATCGGCAGATGAAAAAGGCGTGATCGAGCAGGCTGCCAAAAGCGCACAAACATTCCAGCGCAAAGAAAGCCGTGAGGCCAACGTTGCCGCGCTGACTTATCTTAAAGACAAAGGCCTGAAAGTGTCTGAGTTCTCGACGGATGAAAAGGAAAAGATCCGCGAACACCTGGCACCCGTACTGGCCGACCTGAAGGTCAAGATCGGCGAGCCGACTGTCGATGCGATCCTGGCCCAAGCCAAAGAAGCCCAGACTCAGAAATAGTCGTTTCATTTAATTGTTGCAGACATAACATCCAAGGGATATAGCCATGGCTACATCAGACAAACCCCAGCTACGCAGCCGCCGGTGGTTCGATAATCCGTCAGACCCAGGAATGACGGCTTTGTATCTTGAACGCTATATGAACTACGGGATTACGCGCGAAGAATTGCAGTCGGGCAAGCCGATTATTGGCATCGCTCAAACCGGCTCCGATCTTTCGCCGTGTAATCGCCATCATATAGAACTGGCCAGCCGCGTACGCGACGGCATACGCGACATGGGCGGAATTCCTCTTGAATTCCCGGTGCATCCCATACAGGAAACCGGCAAGCGGCCAACCGCCGCACTGGATCGCAACCTGGCGTATCTGGGATTGGTCGAAATACTGCATGGCTACCCTTTGGATGGCGTGGTGCTGACCACCGGCTGCGATAAAACCACGCCGGCATGTTTGATGGCGGCGGCCACGGTCAATATTCCAGCCATCGTCTTGTCCGGCGGTCCTATGCTGGATGGCTGGTGGCGCGGCAAGCTGGCAGGCTCGGGCACGGTTGTCTGGGATGCGCGCAAGCGCTTTTCCGCAGGCGAAATCGGCTACGACGAGTTCATGAATAATGTGGCCTCGTCTGCACCGTCGGTCGGGCATTGCAATACCATGGGTACGGCCCTGTCCATGAACTCCCTGGCGGAAGTCCTGGGTATGTCGCTTCCCGGCTGTGCGGCCATTCCCGGGCCTTACCGTGAACGTGGCTGGATGGCCTATGAAACAGGACGCCGGATTGTCGGTATGGTAAATGAAAACCTGCGGCCATCCGACATCATGACCAAAGCCGCTTTTGAAAATGCGGTAGTCGCTGCGGCAGCATTGGGTGCATCGTCGAATTGCCCCGTGCACATGATTGCCATCGCGCGCCATATGGGCGTGGACCATACGCTGGAAGACTGGCAGCGGTTGGGTCCGCAAATACCGTTGTTGGTGGATTGTCAGCCAGCCGGGCGATATCTGGGCGAGGCCTTTCACCGTGCAGGCGGGGTGCCCGCCGTCATGAAAGAACTGCTCAAGGCAGGCAAGCTTAACGGCCAGGCGCTCACGGTGACTGGCAAGTCTGTGGCAGATAATTTGCAAGCGGTCGAAGAAGCAGACCATGACGTGATTCGCGAGTACCAGGCGCCGTTGCGGGAATCTGCCGGTTATGTTGTTTTAAGCGGTAATCTTTTTGATAGCGCCGTAATCAAGACCAGTGTTATCGACGAAAATTTCAGAAAGCGCTTTTTGTCCGATCCTCGGCACCCTAATGTGGTGGATTTGAAGGCCATTGTTTTTGAAGGCCCAGAGGACTACCACGAGCGTATTGAAGACCCGAACCTTGGCGTTGATGAAATGTCTTTACTGGTGATTCGCAATTGCGGACCCATAGGCTACCCGGGGGGGGCAGAAGTCGTGAATATGCAGCCGCCGGCTGCGTTGATGGCCAAAGGCATAGATACCCTGCCTACCATGGGTGATGGCCGCCAAAGCGGCACATCGGCAAGCCCATCTATTCTGAACGTTACCCCAGAGGCCGTGGTGGGCGGTGGACTGGCTTTCATCAACACCGGCGACATGATACGGATAGACCTGAATCAGTGCCGCGTTGACCTGCTTGTCAGCGACGAAGAGTTCGCGCGCCGCAAGGCGGCATGGGTCAAGCCCACGTTGCTCAACCAAACCCCTTGGGAAGAGATTTCCCGCAGCATGGTCGGGCAACATGGCTCAGGCGCCTGCCTGGAACCTGCAACTTTGTATCTGGACATCATCCAGCAACGCGGAGAATCCAGAAATAATCACTGATCGCCTTACAAACTTGATGAAAGTTGTCATTTGCAAAGGTACTTTTCGGTAGTGTCTTGGGTAAAATGGTTACATAAGTAAAAACCATTTTGCCCGCTCGGCGTTGTTGAGGCAGGCGTCGTTAATCCGGAAATTAGCCATGTGGATCCAGCCGCAATTTGCCGGCTTGAGCCTGATTGCGCTGGCGTTATTACTTCCCAGTATTGCGCTGGCGCAGTCGCTTCAAGCACCAAGTTCCGTAGTACCCAAGCCTCAGCCTGCCATTGATGTGCTTCATTGGTGGGTGTCCGATGGTGAACGCGCCAGCATCGATGTCTTGAAGCGTCATGTCCAGCAGCAGGGTATAGCGTGGCGCGCCGAGGCTGCGCCGGGCAGTGGCACGCAACGCTTCATCGATGTGCTGCGCAAGCGGGTATCGCAGGGACGCTCTCCCACCAGTTCGCAAATGATAGGCTTCGACATTCAAGAATGGGCCGCCACCGGCCTGCTGGAAAATCTGAATGATGTTGCCCAGCGTGAAGGCTGGGATGAGGTCGTGCCTTTTGGTATCCAGACACTGTCCAAATATAAAGGCAACTGGATCGCTGCGCCCATCAATGCTCACTCTACCAATTGGTTGTGGGTGAACAAGGAGGCGCTGGATCGCTTGGGCGCCACGACGCCCGATACATGGTCCGACTTGATCGCTTTGTTGGACAAGGCCAGGGCAGCTGGCATTGTGCCGCTGGCGATAGGGCGAGAGGCGTGGGAACAAACCTTGTTATTCGAGTCGGTAGCGGTTTCATCCGCGGGGGCCGAATTCTATCGTAGGGCGTTTATCGACCTAGATCCCGAGGCACTTGAGCCCTCCGTAGTTATTCCTATCTTTCAGCGCATGCGCATACTGAAATCGTATGTTGATAAGGGATTTGATCATCGCCGCTGGGATCAGGCTACCGATCTGGTGCGTGAGGGCAAGGCCTTGATGCAGGTGCAGGGATCTTGGGTTGATGGGGAATTTGTACAGCGCAAGCTACAAGCCGGCCGTGATTTCTATTGCTTTCGATTTCCCGACACGCAAGGGGTGTACTTGTTCAATGCCGATCAGCATGTGCTGTTTAAGCAAGGGCAAGGCAGCAGGCAAACCAAGCTGAGCTTGGCATCAACGTTGATGAACCCTGATTTTCAAACTGAACTGAATATCAAGACAGGGGCATCCCCGGCCCGCGTGGATGTTTCGACATTGCCGTTCGACGAGTGTGGCAAGAAAGGAATCGAGGGCATGCGTAGCGCAAATATGCGGCGCACGTTGATGGGCTCGGTTGCCATGGGCAATGCCCATGTGTCGTCCGTAAAAGAGGGGGTCTATGACGTGGTTCATAGGCATTTTATGGGTCAGCTTACCGATGAGAAGGCGGCGCAGCTGTTGCACGGTGTAATTGCAGCGTACCGTCGCAGCATGCCTGCCTAACGTTCCTACACTGATTAAGGTATGGCAGTCTCTAATGATTAAGCGCTTTTCTAACTTGAGCCTGGCGACAAAAATCGTCTTGATGGTGGGCTTGCTGGGGCTGACGGCCGTTCTTACGACGCTGTATGCCTTGTCGAGCATGCGATTGGTCGATCGGGAATACAGTGCATTGATCAGCCGCGAAGGGCGTAGCGCACTGCTGATCGATGACGCCTTGCTGAAGCTAAGTGACTCCAGCCGCCTGTTGTATTCCGTTCTGACGGAACAGGAGGTGTCGAAAATGCGTGCTGCCCAGCAAACCATCAATGGCTTGCAACAGCAGTTTGAGGCTACGATGCGGCAGGTTTATCCTTTAATGCCTACAAGAAAGGCAGAACTCGATCGTATCTTGGATACATCCGTAAAATCGTTTTCGGTGGCTGCGTCGGTCGTCGATTCAGCGGCGATCTGGCGCGGTGATCGCGCATTGTTGATTATCCACAATATATTCGAACCTCAGATGTTTGCATTGCAAATCCAAATGGACCAGTTGCGCAATGCCGTTGTCGATAATTTCGAGGCTACCTCGCTTGCGCTGAATGAAACCACCGACCAGACAATACTGGCGACAACGATGGCGGCTGGGCTTGCGCTGATTCTGGGGCTGATGATTTCAGGCTATGTGACTATCGTTTATGTTTCCCGTCCTATAGGCCGTCTTACCGCCATCATGGGGCGCCTTACGGGTAAGAATTACGACGACGAAATTACCGGTACGGATCGCCATGACGAAGTGGGCAGTATGGCCAAGGCGTTGCAGGTTTTTAAAGATAGTATGCAGCGCGCTGATCGGCTGGAGCATGAAGCCCGGGCCAGCGCCGAAGCGCGCGACGTGGCAGAGCAGGCTGTGCAGGCCAAAGCGGCTTTCCTGGCGACGATGAGCCATGAAATCCGTACGCCGCTCAATGGCATCCTGGGTTTGGCCCAGATATCTCTTAAAGACAATCCCGCGCCCAAGCTTAAAGAGCGCCTGGAGAAAATGCTCAGGGCTGGCCAGCATTTATTAAGCATCATCAATGACATTCTCGATTTCTCGAAAATCGATAGTAATAATCTCAGCGTCGAGACAACCGAAGTCGATATCGTTCGCTTGGTTGACAGCGCAGTCGAAATGGTCGCGCAGGGGATCGCAGAGAAAGGCCTGGTGTTAAGCATCAATATCGACGATAGCGTCCCGGGGGTGATGGTGGGCGACCCTGTGCGGATTGGCCAGGTCTTGCTTAACTACTTGAACAATGCAATCAAGTTCACTGAGAAGGGTGAGATAAGCATACGCATGAGCGCACAGCCGGACGGACTGAGCGGGGTGTTGCTGCGATGTGAGGTCAAGGATACGGGAATAGGCATGTCCGCCGGGCAAATAGAGGGCTTGTTCCAGGCATTCCAGCAAGCGGACACATCCATTACCCGGCGTTTTGGCGGCACAGGCCTTGGGCTGGTGATTTCCAAACGACTGGCCGAACTGATGGGAGGGCAGGTAGGTGTAAGCAGCGTCTTGGGGCAGGGCAGCATGTTTTGGTTCACTGTCAGGCTAGGGCGTTCATTGCTTGCCGGTAAGCCTGATATGCAGCGTGCTGCTGTACAAGACTATCGGGGCATACCCGACATTTCCGAGCTGTGGGGTTGCCGTATTCTCTTGGTGGACGATAACGAGCTTAATCAAATGGTGGCAGTCGACCTGCTTGAACTGGGCGGTGTGCAGGTCGATGTCGCCGGGAACGGCCAGGTTGCAATCGATATGCTGGTCGCTGCGCCCGATGGCACCTATGCCGCAGTACTCATGGATATGATGATGCCGGTCATGGATGGCCTGACTGCCACACGTGTTTTGTGCGCCAACCCCCGTTTTCAGGATTTGCCTATTATCGCCATGAGCGCCAACGCCAGCGGACATGATGTGGCGGACGGGAAAGCGGCCGGCATGGCTGCGCACATTGCCAAGCCCGTTGATGAAGTCGTGCTTTGGCAAACCTTGCTGCTATGTATCAAGGGTCCTGATGTCCATCAAGACATGGCGTTGCCGGTTGATGCAATGGCCGTACACCATGCAGTGGCTAAGACAACCGGTCTGCGGCGGGCAGACGCGTTTCTCGACAGGGATGTGCGTCATGCACTTGCTGCCGAGGAGATGGGTGTGTCTTTGCTTGATGAGGTGGTATTGGACAGAATGAGGGGGGCCATGCAGCCTGCCCGCTTCAGGCGCATGCTGCAGGTGCTGATCGACGACGGCGAAGCGCGCAGCCTGGGCATTGTCGCTGCAGCCCAGGTTGCGGATTTTGAAGGTCTGGATCAGATGGCTCATGACCTGATCGGTGTTGCAGGCAATGCCGGCTTGAGGCGGCTGAGCGCGCTCGGTACGATGCTTAAACAGGCCTCGCGGAGCGCCGATCTTGAGCAAAGCCGGCAACTGGCTGTCTGGATCAGGCAAACCACCATAGAGAGTGTGCAAGTATTGCGGGATCGATTTTCAGAAGAGATACAAGTGGTCCAGGGGGCGCGGATATGATGATGGACAGTATGGCCGATCTGTCGGTGGCAACCAGGCAATACGGCCTGGGCGTCGACGCTGCGAATCGGCGCCAGAAGGTCCTGGTCGTCGACGACCTGCCTATCAATGTCACTTTCGTGAGCGTTGCCCTGGAACCTTTATGCGACGTGATCGCTGCCTATAGCGGTACTGAAGGTTTGCAGCGGGCGCTGGAACACCAGCCTGACTTGATCATGCTGGATATCCGCATGCCAAGCATGGACGGTTTCGAGGTATGCCAGCGTCTTAAGGCGCATCCCGCGACGGCGTCGATTCCGGTTGTTTTCCTGACGGCGCTTATCGACGAACAGGACGAAGAGCACGGCCTGAACATTGGAGCTATCGACTATATTCTCAAGCCGTTCAGCATCCCCATATTGCGGGCTCGTATCCGTAATCACCTGGAATTGAGCCGGCAGCGGGTCTTGCTTGAGCGCCTATCTCATCTGGATGGGTTGACCGGCATTGCCAACCGGCGGGAGTTCGACAAAAGCCTGCAACGGGAATGGTCGCGCATGCAGGAGCTGGGGCAGCCTTTGGGATTGCTGATGATCGATGTGGATGTATTCAAGCTTTACAACGATAGCTGCGGGCATCAGGCGGGCGATGAATGCCTGAAGGCAGTGGCCAAGGCGATAAGCGCCACCATGCTGCGGCAGTCCGATCTGGCGGCGCGTTATGGCGGGGAAGAGTTCGCCTGCATATTGCCGAATACTGACCTTGAGGGCGCAGTTCATTTGGCTGAGTCCGTCCGGCGGGCTGTTATGTCATTGGCAATTGCCCATCCGGCATCGCCGGTTGCCGCTTGTGTGACGGTAAGCGTAGGCGTCGCGGCCATGGTGCCGGTTGCCGGCACCGAGCCGTCGACATTGCTGCGCATTGCCGACAAGTGCCTGTATGTCGCTAAACAGGCAGGCCGAAACCAAGTGGCATGCTGACGGCAGCATTGCATTTTTTGAGCGATACGATCCGCAGGAAAAGCTCCAGCACGGCCCTGGCTGGTAGTACTATCTAAGGCTTCTGCGCCAAGAGCGCTCATTGTTTAACTTACTCATTGTGTTTGATCACAACGGGGAGCGCTGCATGGATGTCGACGCGTTATTGCTGGCCCGGATACAGTTCGGTTTCACCATTTCATTTCATATCATTTTCCCCGCCATCACTATTGGTCTTGCCAGCTATCTGGCAGTGCTTGAAGGGTGCTGGCTCAAGACCAACAATTTCGTATTCCGGGACCTTTATCACTTCTGGGTCAAGATCTTTGCCGTCAATTTCGGCATGGGCGTCGTATCCGGCTTGGTCATGGCCTATCAGTTCGGTACCAACTGGAGCTATTTTTCGGAATTTGCCGGCGGCGTGACCGGGCCATTGCTGGCATACGAGGTGCTGACAGCCTTTTTCCTGGAAGCGGGCTTTCTGGGCGTCATGCTGTTTGGCTGGACGCGTGTGGGACCTGGCCTGCATTTTTTTTCCACCATCATGGTGGCGCTAGGCACCCTGGTTTCCGCAACATGGATACTGGCTTCCAATAGCTGGATGCAAACGCCTGCGGGGTATGAAATTATCGGAGGGCGAATCGTGCCGGTGGATTGGCTGGCCGTTATCTTCAATCCTTCTTTTCCCTATCGCCTGGCGCACATGGGCGTGGCGGCTTTTCTGGCTACGGCCCTGATGGTGGCCGCTTCGGCTGGCTGGCATCTATTGCGCAACAACGATAACCAGGCCATCCGGAAAATGCTGTCGATGGCGATGTGGATGATACTGATCGTGGCTCCCTTGCAAGCGATGATAGGGGATTTTCATGGCCGCAACACGCTTGAGCATCAACCTGCCAAGATCGCCGCTATCGAGGGACACTGGCAGAACACGCCGGGCGAGGGGGTGCCGTTAACCCTTTTTGGCTGGCCCGATATGCAGGAAGAAAAAACGCATTTTGCGCTAGATATTCCGCACTTGGGCAGCCTTATCCTTACACATAGTTGGGATGGTCAGTTTGCGGGCCTGAAAGAATTCGCCAAGGAAGATAGGCCAAATGCAACCGTCGTTTTCTGGACTTTCCGGATTATGGTCGGCCTGGGCATGTTGATGATAGCCCTGGCTTTATGGGCGGTATGGGCGCGTTGGCGCGGCCGTCTGTACAGTTCCCGTGGACTGCTTCGCTTCGCTCTGTGTATGGGCCCCAGCGGGCTTGTCGCGATACTGGCTGGCTGGTTTACGACTGAAATTGGACGCCAGCCTTGGGTGGTCTATAACGTGATGCGCACGGCCGATGCCGCCACACCGCATGGCGCCCTGGAAGTCGGCGTTACGCTTGCGCTATTCGTGGTCGTGTATTTTGTCTTGTTTGGCGCGGGCATTGTCTATATCTTGCGGCTGATCCGTAAAGGGCCGGAGCCTTACGAGGGCAAGGCTCCGCTGCAAGGCGGCCCTGGCGAACAGCATACGCCCAGCAGGCCGTTCTCGGCGTCATCCGACAACGCCGACGGCATGCGGCGGCAGATAACTTAAGGAATAGCTATGGGTATCGATTTGGCCTTGCTGTGGGCGATTATCATTCTGTTCGGCATCCTGATGTACGTGGTGATGGACGGCTTTGATCTTGGCATTGGCATCCTGTATCTCTTTGTCAAAGGCAAGGAAGACCGCGATGTCATGATGAATACTGTCGCCCCGGTATGGGACGGTAATGAAACCTGGCTGGTGCTGGGCGGAGCCGGACTGCTGGCGGCGTTTCCGCTTGCCTATGCGGTGATACTCAGCGCATTCATGTTGCCGCTTATCCTCATGCTGCTTGCGCTTATTTTTAGAGGCGTGGCCTTCGAGTTCCGCTTCAAGGCCACCGAGCAAGGCCGTCATTTCTGGGACAAGGCATTTATCGGCGGGTCGATTACCGCCACGTTCTTCCAGGGCGTAACGCTGGGGGCCTATATTCAGGGCATCAATGTGGTGAATCGTTCGTATGCAGGAGGCCCCCTGGACTGGCTGCAGCCGTTCGCAATATTTACCGGCCTGGGCTTGATCGCTGCCTACGCCTTACTGGGATGCACCTGGCTTATTCTGAAAACGGAAGGGCCATTGCAAGAACGTATGCTCCAGCTTGCCCGCCCGCTTACTTTGGTATTGCTGGCTGTCATTGTCGTGCTCAGCATCTGGACGCCGCTTACCCATAGCGATATTGCACAGCGCTGGTTCAGCTTGCCTAACCTGTTCTGGTTCGCACCCGTGCCGCTGCTGGTATTGCTGGCCAGCTGGTATCTGTTGCGTTCCCTGAAGAACGATCCTCATGCCAAGCCATTCATGCTTACCCTGGCACTGATATTCCTGGGCTATAGCGGGTTGGGGATCAGCCTGTGGCCCAACATCATTCCGCCCGATATCAGTATCTGGGATGCCTCCGGCCCACCCCAGAGCCAGGGCTTTGCCTTGGTGGGGGCTTTGCTGATTGTGCCGCTCATCCTTATGTATACCGCATGGTCTTACTACGTATTTCGCGGCAAGGTCAAAGCTGGCGAGGGCTACCACTAATGCCGGATAAGTCAATGAAAGCGCCGTCTTCCTGGGGAAGGCGGGTGGCTTGGCTGCTAGGCATTTGGGCGGCCAGCGTGGGGGCGCTGGCCTTGGCCGCCTGGCTGCTGCGGCTCGTGATGGACTTCGTCGGGATGACTGCCGGCCATTTGTGACCACGGTGCACCAATCTGGCCGGCCGGTCTGGGTATTGCCTTAGGCCAATAGCGGGCTGGCGATACGGGCATATCCGCTGGCTTGATCATATGCGTGCCCAAGGCGAAGCAATGCGCTTTCCCGCCACGGAGCGGCCATGATTTGTATGCCCATGGGGTAGCCTTCGGGGCTGAAGCCTGCCGGTGCGGCCAGTGTAGGCAATCCGGCCATGGTGGCGGGTATCACCGCTTGCATCCAGCGATGGTAGGTGTCCATAGATTGATTGCCGATGCGGTCTGGCCAGTGTGTTTCGGCAGCAAAAGGGAACACCTGGGCTGACGGCAAAATCAGGTAGTCATAGGTTGTGAACAAAGTTTGGACAGTTTCTTTCCAGGCTTGTTGAGTTTGGCGGGCTTTATCAATGCTGGCTTTGTCCAGGCCCAAGCCACGTTCGATTTCCCAGACAGCTTCGGGCTTTAACAGTGCGCGAGTGGCGGGGTTGTCGTAGAGGTCTTTGTTGGCCGTGGCAACGGTCAGGCTGCGCAGGTCTATCCAGGCGCGCCACAAGGCGTTGAAATCAAAATCAGGCGTAAGGGCTTCTGTTTTGGCGCCCAGAGCCGTGAAGTGGGTCAGCGCGGCTTCGCATAGCGGAATGACGCCTTGTTCCATAGGCAGGTGGCCGCCCAGGTCGCCCAGCCAGCCTATGCGCGTTTGGCTGAAGTCCTGCTGTAGTTCCTGCTGGTAGGTAGCTAGGGTGAGCGGCTGCGGCTGACCTTCCTGGAGGATGTTCTTTCCAGCCATGACGGACAGCAATAAAGACAGGTCAGGAATGTTGCGCGCCATCGGGCCTGATACGCTGAACTCAGGATGGGCATTTTGTATCGCAGCGCCATGAGGAACCAGGCCGGGGGTGGTGCGTAGTCCGAATACATTGTTGAAAGCGGCAGGCGTGCGTAGCGAACCCATCATGTCGCTACCGTCGGCCATGGGCAGCAAGTGCAAGGCGACAGCGGAACCCGCGCCGCCGCTGCTGCCGCCGGCCGATAGTTGAGGCCTGAACGCATTGCGGGTAATGCCATAGACGGGATTGTAGGTATGCCCGCCCAGGCCGAATTCCGGCGAATTGCTGCGGCCTATGAACAAGGCGCCGGCATCGCGCATGCGCGCAAACGAAATGGCGTCCTCATTAGGCACCGTATCCTTGAAAATGGGCGAACCCTTGGTGGTGACCATGCCGGCTACAGGCAGGATGTCTTTGGGCGCTTGCGGCAGTCCGTACAACAAGCCGGGGGCTTGGCCCTTGTCCAGGCTACGGTCCAAAGCAGAGGCTTCGTCAAGCAGGATGCCGTGATCCCGCATGGCGACCAGGGCATTGACTTGCGGATTCAGGCGATCAATGTGCGCCAGATAGGCGCCCATGACTTCCAGGCAGGATACGTTGCGGCTGCGTATGGCGCTTGCCAGTTCGACGGCATTGAGTTCTACAAGTGAGTGCATGGGCTTTAGGTTACGTTGCTTTTGGTTTCAGGAAAAGGGTAGCGGATTGATCGACATCATTAGCAAGTCTGGCCCAGTATGCTACCGTAGTTGGGGCAACAAACCACTATTTCCGTAGTCGGCCGTTTTATAAGGTCCGGCGCGGGCACCAAGGACTACATCATGCAACAACTGGAAAGCACCGCTATTGCGTTGGCCGAACCGCAAGACATTTCGATTGAGGTGCTTATCGAAAAGTACGCCAAGGGCGGCGAAACCAGCATTACTGAAGTGCGCACGCGTGTAGCCAATGCGCTGGCGCAGGTTGAAGACGCCAAGCAGCGTAAAAAGTATGCTGAAGAATTCTTGTGGGCCATGCAGCATGGCTTTATACCGGCTGGGCGCGTGAACAGCGCCGCTGGCACCGATTTGCAAAGCACACTGATCAACTGCTTCGTGCAGCCCGTGGGTGACTCCATCACCGAGCGGGTCGACGGCAAACCGGGCATCTATACCGCGTTGGCCCAGGCCGCCGAAACCATGCGGCGCGGGGGCGGGGTGGGCTACAACTTTTCCGCCATACGTCCTCGGGGCGCCAAGGTCAAAGGTACGGGCAGCAGTGCTTCGGGTCCTATTTCCTATATGCGGGTTTTCGACCGTTCATGCGAAACCGTCGAGTCCGCCGGGGCTAGACGCGGGGCGCAAATGGCTGTCGTCAACGTTACCCACCCCGACGTCATGGAATTCATTACCGCCAAGCAAGAGCGCGGGCAACTGAACAATTTCAATGTCTCGGTTGGCGTTACCGATGAATTCATGCGGGCCGTCGAGGCCGATGCCTCGTTCGAACTGACCCATTCCACCGAACCCAATGCCGACCTGAAGGAAAAAGGGGCTTACCAACGGGATGACGGCCAGTGGGTATACCGCACAGTGCAGGCTCGCGAAGTATGGGACTTGATCATGCAAAGCACATACGCTGCGGCCGAGCCTGGCGTACTGTATCTCGACCGCATCAATGCTGAAAACAACCTTGCGTATTGCGAAACCATTGAAGCCACCAATCCTTGCGGCGAGCAGCCTTTGCCCGATTATGGCTGCTGCTGCCTGGGTAGCCTGAACCTGACTGCCTACGTAACGGCCCCTTTCACGGCCAATGCCGCTTTCGATTTCACGCAAATGCGCAAGGCAACGAAGCTGGCAATACGCATGCTGGATAACGTGCTCATCGCTACCAAATGGCCGCTGGACGAACAAAAACGCGAAGCCGACGCCAAGCGCCGTTTAGGCTTGGGCTTTACCGGCTTGGGCGATACCCTGATCATGCTGGGCGTGGCCTACGATACCGAACAAGGGCGTGAATTGGCTGCCGATATGGCGCGTGAAATGCGCGATGCCGCCTATGAAGCGTCGGTCGACTTGGCCAAGGAACGCGGCGCCTTCCCGCTGCTGGATACAGAAAAGTATTTGCAGGGCGGTTTTGCCTCGCGATTGCCGGACGAGATTAAAGAATCCATTCGCAAGCATGGCATTCGCAATTCTCACCTAACGTCCATTGCCCCTACCGGTACGATTTCGCTGGCTTTTGCCGATAATGCTTCCAACGGTATCGAACCCGCATTTTCGTGGTTCTACAACCGCATGAAGCGCATGGCCGACGGCAGCAAGAAAGACTATACGGTCGAAGACCATGCCTATCGGGTTTATCGCGCCATGGGCGGCGATGTCGATAATCTGCCATCGGCATTCGTGTCGGCGCTGGATATTTCGGCTATCGATCACATGCTGATGGTAGCCGCCGTGGCGCCTCATGTCGATGCCGCAATCTCGAAAACAGTGAACGTGCCTGCCGACTACCCTTATGAAGAGTTTAAGAATCTTTATATGGAAGCGTGGCACCGTGGCCTGAAAGGCATTACCACCTATCGTCCCAATAACATTCTGGGTGCGGTGTTGTCGGTGCCTGCTGCGGAATCCAGTACGCCGCAACCTATAACTCTTTCAGAACAGGACAAACGCTTGGTACTGACCGAAGTCGCCATGTCGCCGCCATTGGCCTCTTTGCGCTGGCCGTCCCGTCCAGGCTTGCCCGCCGGCGCGTCTGGCTGGGTCAGCGAAACCATACATACCCCTCAAGGCGAATTTGCCGCCGTGGTGGCCGACCAGGCCAATGTGCCTTTCGAAGTGTGGGTCTTGGGCGGTCAGCCGCCACGGGGCCTGGACGCCATCGCCAAGACCTTGTCCACCGATATGCGCGCCAATGATCGCGGCTGGCTGCGCAAGAAGCTTTCTGTATTGTCCAATGCCTATGGCGACGGTTTCCAGATGCCTATGCCGCCCAATGGCGACCTGGTGCAGGTTCCCAGCGCGACGGCAGCACTGGCCAGACTGGTGGAATGGCGCTACAACGATCTGGGTGCGCTCGACGCCAGGGAAAACGACCCCACGCCGGTGCTTAATGCGCTTTTTGCCCCGCACGAACCCAAAACGGGAACCGACGGCACGCTGGCATGGGTTGCCGATGTACGTAACCCATCGACCGAAGACGATTTTGTGTTGATGCTCAAAGAGCTGCAAATGCCCGATGGCAGCCGCCGCCCTTACAGCATGTGGCTGACCGGCGCGCATCCACGGGCGCTAGATGGCTTGTGCAAATTGTTAAGCCTGGACATGCGCGTGGTCGACCCAGCCTGGATAGGCATGAAGCTGCGCAAGTTGCTTAACTATGCCGAGCCGCGCGGGGACTTCCTGGCACGTGTTCCCGGCAGCGAAAAGCAGGCCAATTATCCGTCTACGGTCGCGTATGTGGCGCAGTTGGTGATCCACCGCTATGCCATGCTGGGTATCTTGACGGAAGAGGGTATGCCGATCAACGCCATGGGCGTCGTGGCAGATGAACCCGCACAACGCGTTGCCACCAGCATGGCCATGACAGGCAAGCCTTGCAATGAATGCGGCAACCATGCCGTTATCAAAAAAGACGGTTGCGATTTCTGCACCGCTTGCGGAGCAATAGGCAGCTGCGGATGATACGTTAGCGCTGTTGTACCGGACGCCCCGCTACAGGGGTCCGGTCTGGAAAAAGGCCCGCGAATTTATTTTCGCGGGCCTTTTTTCGTATGCGAAACAGGATAGCGGCTTGAAAAATGGCTTGTGCAAGGGCCTGGCGCCTGGATGATAGCCGTCATTGAATGTGTATCTGGGATAGGTTCTAGTGCCTTGGCAGCATGTACCGGGATCTTGATAGAAATTAGCATGCCCATATGCCTTGGGATGACAAGGCTCAAATCGGCAGGCTCTGCAGATTGACGACAATACACAGGAGATAAAGACTATGCGTAATACTATTTTGAAGTCTGCGGCGGTATCCGCTGCGTTGGCCGCTAGTTTGGGGGTGGGGGCCGCACAGGCTGATCAGCTTTCCGGCGATGTGTTGCGTATTGGGGTCCTGACTGATATGTCTGGCGTTTACGCCGATCTTTCCGGCAAGGGCGCGGTCGAAGCGGTCAAAATGGCTGTCGAGGATTTCGGCGGTACGATGTTCGGCAAGCCCATTGAAGTGGTTTCTGCCGACCATTTGAACAAGACCGATGTGGGCGCCGCCAAAGCGCGTGAATGGTTCGACGCCGGCGGTGTGGACATGATTACCGACCTGGCCAACTCCGGTGTGGCTTTGGCAGTGGCAGCCGTTGCAAAAGAAAAGAAACGCCACATCATTGTCAACAACCCATCGAACGTCGGTCTGACGAACCAGATGTGTTCGCCTTATACCGTGCATTACACCTACGACGCTTATTCGCTGGCGCATGGCACGGGCCGCACTATCGCCGAGCAGCCTGGCGGAGACAGCTGGTTCTTCCTGACGGTGGATTTCGCTTTCGGAATTGGCCTGGAACAGCAGGTTAGCGATGTCGTGCGTGCAGCCAAAGGCCGTGTGGTCGGCGCTGCGCGGCATCCATTAGGCACTACCGATTTCTCTTCCTACATGTTGCAGGCCCAGGCTTCCAAGGCCAAGATTATCGGCCTGGCATCGACAGGCAACGATACGATCAACGCCATCAAGGCGGCCAATGAGTTCGGCGTTACCAAAAAGCAAAAGCTGGCTGCATTGCTGCTTTGGATCAACGACGTACACGCGCTGGGTCTGGATGCTGCCCAGGGGCTGTTGCTGACCAATGCCTGGTATTGGGACATGAATGATGGGTCGCGCGAGTTTGCCA
>DATJCP010000029.1:0-1964 GCA_035514715.1 Candidimonas sp. | reverse complement strand
GTAAACTCGATGGACAGGTGGAAACCGCGAGTGGCAATAAAAAATACGGCGGCGACAAACGTGATAAGACTTATCAGGTTCAGCACCAGCGCGTGGCGCATAAAAGGAATGGTGCGGTGGATGCGGAAAAATTCCATGTTTCTTTCTTGCCTGAATTTGATAGGTGGGCGGCACGCGCAATGCGCGCCGCGCTACGGCTTAGTCTTGCTTGGGCTTCCAGATCTGGCCGATGGAGACGGTTTGCAGCTTGCGCTGGCGGCCGTACCACAGGTTGACCAGAGCGCGAACCCCTACGATGGATGAGAACATCGAGGTCAGGATGCCTATGCAATGCACGACGGCAAAGCCGCGCACAGGCCCGGTACCGAATGCCAGCAACGACAAGCCTACGATCAGCGTCGTGAGGTTGGAGTCAAGAATGGTGCCCCAAGCGCGCTCGAAGCCCAGGTGTATAGCCTGTTGCGGCGGCAGGCCGGCGCGCAGCTCTTCGCGTATCCGTTCGTTGATCAGCACGTTCGAGTCGATGGCCATGCCCAGCGTCAGGGCAATAGCCGCAATGCCTGGCAAGGTGAGGGTGGCTTGCAGCATGGACAGCACGGCGAGCAGCAACAGCACGTTGAAAGCCAGCCCCAGTGTGGAGAACATGCCGAACAGGCGGTAGTAAACGATGATGAAGATGGCGATCGCAATAAAGCCGTACAGGGTCGAGTAAAAGCCCTTGGCGATGTTGTCGGCGCCCAGGCTTGGGCCTATGGTGCGCTCTTCGATGATCTCCATGGGGGCGGCCAGTGCGCCGGCGCGCAGCAGCAGGGAGGTATCGGCGGCTTCCTGGGCAGTCATGCTGCCGGTGATTTGCACCTGGCCGCTTGGAATTTCGCTGCGGATGACGGGGGCGGTGACAACCTGGCCTTTACCCTGTTCGAACAGGACGATAGCCATGCGCTTGTTGATATTGTTGCGGGTCACGTCGCGGAAAATCCGCGCGCCCTTGGCGTCCAGCGTCAGGTTGACGGAGGGTTGCTGGGTTTGCTGGTCGCGCCCGGGTTGAGCGTCTTGCAGGTTTTCGCCTGTCAGTATGACTTGACGGCGCAGCAGCAAGGGGCGCCCGTCGCGGTCGGTGTAGCGTTCCAGGCCAAACGGCACAGTACCGGCAGCCAGGGCAGCGGTTGCCGTGGGCGAGTCGTCGACCATGCGGATTTCCAGCGTTGCCGTACGGCCCAGGATTTCCTTGGCCTTAGCTACGTCTTGTACGCCGGGCAACTGCACTACGATGCGGTCGGCGCCTTGTTGCTGGATGATAGGTTCGGCAACGCCAAGCTCGTTGATCCGGTTATGTAGTGTCGTGATGTTCTGTTTGAGGGCGTTGCTTTGGACCTGGGTAACGGCAGCGTCGGTCAGCTTGCCGGTCAGGATGAACTTGCCGCCGTTTTCACCGCTGTTGGTGAACACCATGTCGGGCATTGCGCGGCGCAGTTCGGAAGCGGCAGCGCTACGTTCATCGGTGCTGTCAAAGGTCGAAACGATGGACAAATCGTTGCGGTCTATGCCGGCAACTTTGATTTTTGCATCGCGCAAGGTGTTGCGGGCATCGCTGGCCAGCGAATCGTAGCGCCCGGTCAGGGCGCCGTGCATGTCAACCTGCAGCAGGAAGTGTACGCCGCCACGTAGATCCAGGCCAAGATACATGGGGTGCGCGCCTAGTGACGACAGCCAGTTTGGCGATGCCGGCAATAAATTCAGGGCGACGGTGTAATAGGGATCGGTGGGATCGGGATTAAGCGTTTTTTCGATGAGGTCTTTGGCCTTGAGCTGCACGTCAGTGGACTCAAAGCGTGCCCTGACGGTGCCTACGGGGCCATTTTGTTCGAAATAAGCGCCTGTTGGAGTGATATTTCCGCTTTTGAGGATATCTTCGACTCTGCTAAGCACAGCATTGTCCACCTTGACTGTGGACTTGGCTCCGG
>DATJCP010000028.1:0-7621 GCA_035514715.1 Candidimonas sp. | reverse complement strand
CTGGCCCATTGTCAATGATCAGCCCATGGATGTCGCTTTCGAAGCCCGGAAACCGTGCATCTTGCAAGGGAGCAAGCTTGATATAGTTCTGTAGCGAGTCGGGTTTGGCGGCATAACGTTCGCCTGGCATGATTAGCGGTATGCCCGGGGGGTAAGGCACCAGCATGGCGGCCGCAATGCGCCCTGCCAACGCATCGATGGATACGGTTTCGACTTCGCCGCGCACCAGTTTTTCGTACGCTTCGGTTGGACGCATTACGGGTTCCGGCAGCACGGTGTACATTTCCCGCATGATTTCTGGCACTTTATGCTCGCGATAGAAACCATGCAGATCGTCGCAAAAGTCGCGCAGCCCCTGCGTGTCGTAGACCGGCTGGTTTTCAACCAGTTGGGGAATAGCCTGCCGCAATGGCGCATTCATATCGTAGAGACGTTTGAAATTCAGCAGCTCGGTAATCATCGAGCTCCATTTTCCTTTCGTAATCCCCATCGAAAACAAAACAAGAAAGATGCATAGGGCCCGCCTTCCTTGGGCGCCAGCCTGCCCAGCTTGGCAAAGACAAACGCCAGAAAAAGAGCGCCGATGATGGTGACCACCCATCCCCATAGCGCAATGGTGCCGACCTTGGCGAGACTGGATGGCAAAAGGAATACGCCTGATCCCATCATATTGCCCGCCACAAGCATGGTGGCAGCCCCAACACCAACCTTTCCATCACCGTTTTTCATGATGTGTCCCTCCCGTGGTGGGTGGTGCGACGCTGTTGTCGCTATGTCCGCTGATGATATTACAAAAATCTCAACTAATTGGATTTTTTTGTCGTTACTACTGCAATATGGTTGGTTCAGATGGGATTCAGCCTGAGGACGGCTAGCTGACCCTGAATAAAGACGTCACCACAACCACACGTATGGTGATGATGATGTAGGCAACGATCAGCCCAAGCTTAAAGATAAAGGGGTGCCGGATTTTGCTTAGTTTATATATGCCATCTAGAAGGTTTAGAAGAATCAGTATTACCGCCATGGCGACGACGCCGTAACCGAGGAGGCTTTGGAATACTGAGTCCGCAAATATGCCAAAGGGTTGTTTTAATTGAAAGCTGCCGGCCGCCAGCAGCAGCGTACACACTAATAGGTTTCGCAGATGATCGAAGATCGGTTTTGTTTTTTCCTGCGCAAAAAAAATTTCTAACGCTTTAAGCATAGTGTGTCCGCACTCAATGTTGGTAGCTTAAAGCTTAAGGGAAAACCGTTAAGCTGTCTTTCGTTCAGCGTCGGCGCCTGCCGCTTTACGATGGGTGATCCAGTACCCGGTCAGCACCACGGCTAATGCACCAGCAGCTTCAATAGCCAGTGCTACATTGCTGTCAGGTTTCCCAAACTGTTCGATTACTGCAATGTCGCTGATCAACATGCCGGCGGCTATCCAGCCCAGCAACCCGGCGCCGAAGGTAACGATTAATGGGAAACGATCTATTAGTCTAAGCAATACTGTGCTGCCCCAAATGATGATGGGGACGCTGACCAGTAGCCCGAAAATCACCAGCACCACCTGGTGATCGGCATGCGCGCCTTGCGCGGCGCCTGCTATAGCTACGACGTTATCCAGGCTCATGACGAAATCGGCAATGATGATGGTCTTGATGGCAGCCATAAGCGTATCGCTGCTCTGGATATTGCCGTGGTCGCTTGCAGGCACCATGAGCTTGATGCCTATCCATAGCAACAACAGCCCCCCGATAATCTTGACATAAGGCAGAACCAATAGCGTCAGTGCGAAGGCGATCAGGGCTACGCGTAACGCAATTGCCCCTGCCGTGCCCCATAAAATCCCTTGCATACGGCGTTCGGGTTTGAGGTTTCGGCAAGCCAGGGCAATGACCACAGCATTGTCGCCGCCCAATAAGACATCGACAAGAATGATCTGGAATACCGTTGTCCAGCTCAAGGATTCAAGAAACTCGGCCATGGCTTTCACCCCACAAGTAGTCGTTTTCTTTTTTATCCTACTCCCATTTTTTTATTCAAGCCTCTGGCTTCAGGCTATTTCGTCACATAGCGCATAGCCGTTGCGGCCCAATTGCTTGGCCCGGTACAAGCTTTCGTCTGCGCGGCGCAGCAGTGTCGGCATATCGTGGCCGTCGTGCGGGTAGCGAGCAATCCCTATGCTTGTGCTGATAGAGAAATCTAGATTCCCGATAAAGAATGGTTCGGCCATTTGAGCGGCTATTTTATTGGCAACAATGATGGCATGATCCGCTTCGGCGATTTCGGGAAGCAGGATCACGAACTCGTCGCCGCCGAACCTGGCCAGGGTATCGGAAGTGCGAATCGCGGAGCCCAAGCGTTCGGCGACCAGTCTTAGCAACTGGTCGCCAATAATGTAGCCATGTTTATCGTTAACGGCTTTGAAAAAGTCCAGGTCACTGAACAGCACGGCGATACTGTCGCCATTGCGTTCGGCGCGTAACAGTGCCTGGTTGCCGCGTTCAGTAAGTAATACGCGATTAGCCAGCCCGGTAAGCTGATCGTGCAAGGCAAACTGTTCCAGGCGTTCTTCGTACAGGCGCCGTGCTTCCAGGAACTGGCCGATGTCGTTGCCCAGAGCAATGAATACGTCTTGGGTGGCGGTATCAAGGTGCTGGACTGAATTGCGAAAAAGCTCGATGACACCGTAGATAGCGTCGCCGTAGCATAAGGGAAATGCCATGGCGTTACGCAGCCCCATCTTGGCTGCGGCATCTTTTTTGGAAAAGCGTGAATCAGAGGTTATGTCGCTCGCCCAGGCAAGCTCGCCGGTGTTGAGCACTTCGCGGCACAAGCTGGTGCCGTCTCCAAAGGCTGCTGTACGGCTTTGTGCCAGTAACGTCGCAACGTCGATATCAGGCTTATGCCATTCGCATTGATAGCTTATTAATTGCTTGTCGTCGGCAAGCCAGGCGATGCCGACATCCCATCCACCGCTTTGGGCCAGTTTTTCCAGTACCTGCAATAGCGCGCCCTGCACTGTTCCAGACTGGGCCAGCATGCTCGCAATTTCGTATTGGAGTTTTAAAATAAGAACGCTATCGGCCTGCATCGCGGCGACGGTATCACGATCCTGAGTCATTACTGTTCCGTTCAGAATGTTATTTTGGCTCTATCATAAGCGGTTTAATGATGCAGTATTTTGGACAGGAATTGCTGGGCACGTTCGGTGCGGGCTTCCAGGTTGCCAAAAAAATCTCCGCTGCTGCAGTCTTCCACAATATGGCCGACATCCATGAAAATGACGCGGTCGGCAACCTTGCGTGCAAAACCCATTTCGTGGGTGACCACCATCATGGTCATGCCTTCGCGGGCAAGGTCGACCATGACGTCCAGCACTTCGTTGACCATTTCTGGGTCAAGGGCCGAAGTGGGTTCGTCGAACAGCATGGCGATGGGATCCATGGCTAGCGCCCGGGCGATAGCGACCCGTTGTTGCTGTCCGCCTGATAACTGGCCCGGAAATTTGTCTTGGTGGGCGCGCAAGCCGACCCGGTCAAGTAGGGACGTCGCCCTGGCGTTTGCTTCGTCCTGGCCGCGCTTCAAGACCTTCATCTGGGCCAGCGCCAGGTTTTGCATCACCGACAAATGGGGAAACAGTTCAAAGCTTTGAAACACCATGCCGATACGTGCACGCAGCTTCGGCAGGTCGGTATCGCGTGCGCCCACTGAGACGCCGTCGACAATGATTTCGCCCTGCTGAAAGGGTTCAAGCCCATTCACGGTTTTGATCAGGGTGGATTTGCCCGAACCCGATGGGCCGCAAACAACGACCACTTCGCCTTTTGATACGCTAGTGGTACAAGTATTTAGCACCTGCGTTGCGCCATACCATTTGCTGACTTGTTTTATATCTATCATGTAGATTCCCGACGTTGTGTTCGATGCACCGTGAGTGCCTTATGCCAAACTCATTTTCCCGCCCTAAATCGCCGTCGCTGAATGCGTTGAAAGCCTTTGAGGCTGCTGCGCGCCATCAAAGCTTTGTGAAAGCGGCCCATGAGCTTAATGTTACGGCGGGCGCCATTGCACAGCAGGTCAAGCAACTGGAGGACTGGATTGGCTGCCCTCTTTTTCAACGTTCCGCTCAAGGTATCAAACTCACCCCTGAATCGCAATTGGCGTTACCCATACTTAGCAAGGCTTTTGATCAGCTAAGCGTAGCGGTAATGGCATTACACCATGCCGGGAAGCCTACGGAGGTCACGATTGCGGCCTTGCCGTCGGTGGCCTTGTTGTGGCTTTCCCCAAGATTGCCGCGGCTCTCCGCGATGTTTCCCGATTATTATTTTTCGATTACCGCCCAGGAATATCCGCCAAACTTTCGCCGTGAGCCGTTCGACCTGGCGCTGTTTTATACCGACAAGGAACTCGAAGGCGTTACCCGAATCCCCCTGGGGAAAGAAGAATTGCTGCCTGTGTGCGCGCCTTCTGTCCTGCCAAATGGGCGGGCATCCGCAGCCGATTTGCAGTCGGCTCGTTTACTGCATGACACCGTCTGGCGCGATTATTGGCCGCTTTGGCTGGATTTTGCCGAAATTCCCTTTGTCGATGTGTCCAAAGGGTCGGAGTTTTCCTTATACAGCATGGCCCTGCAGGCGGCCATTGACGGGGCCGGCGTGCTGATCGGGCGCAGCGGGCTGGTACGCAATGCGCTTGCCGCCGGCCAGCTTGTGGAGCCGTTTGGTTTACGCATGCCTGCGCCGAATCAACTAAGCCTTTTGGTGCCTGATGAGTCGCCTTTGCTGCGCAACGCCGATTTGCTAGTCGAGTGCTTGAAACTATAAGTTTTACTGCCTTAAGTAAGGCTTGTTCTTGTATTCAGACATAGGTATTCTAGGTCTGGCTTCCACAATAAATCATTTGCTTAGCCTGTTCTTGCGCCCCTACCATGAACCACAGGAAGTCAGTCTTTACGTGTGTTCATTATCCAAGCGAGACCACAGCATGCTCGAACCTAGAACATGGGTACCCGATTCCGTTGAAAAATTCATCGGGGCTATTGCTAACAAAACGGCAGATTCCTCCCCCGATGAAATCGATGCGCGTATTGCTGCCCTTATCAAAGAAAACAAAAGAATCCACGAGGTGGATTGCTTTAACCTGAACCCTGCTACCAATGTCGTCAACCCTAAGGCTGAAGCGGCGCTTGCGCTGGGCTTGGGGTCGCGCCCGTCGCTGGGCTATCCCAGCGACAAGTATGAAATGGGCCTTGAGGCCATAGAACAAATTGAAGTCATTGCCGCACAGTTGGCAACCGAGGTATTCGAGGCCAAGTATGCCGAAATCCGCGTAGGGTCTGGCGCTCTGGCGAATCTGTATGCGTTCATGGCGACGTGTTCCCCCGGGGATACGATTATTGCCCCTCCGCCCACCATAGGCGGTCATATTACCCATCATCAGGCCGGCGCGGCTGGCCTTTACGGGCTACGCATTCATGGCGCGTCCGTGAATGCCCAGGGCTATACCGTAGACCTGGATCGTTTGCGCGAAGACGCCCGCAAATTGAGACCCCGTCTTATCACCATAGGCGGCAGCCTTAATCTGTTTGCCCACCCTATCCGCGAGATTCGAGCCATTGCGGACGAGGTCGGCGCGATGGTGTTGTTCGATGCGGCGCATATGTCGGGGATGATAGCCGGGCATGCCTGGCAGCAGCCTTTGCAGGAAGGCGCGCACTTGATGACGATGAGCACTTATAAAAGCCTGGGCGGTGCTGCTGGTGGTCTTATCGTTACCAACGACGCTAGTCTGGCAAAAAAAATAGATGCTATTGCCTACCCCGGCCTGACTGCCAATTTCGACGCCGGTAAGTCCGCAGCCCTGGCTATCTGCTTGTTGGACTGGGTGGTTTACGGGCGTTCTTACGCCGCCATGATGGCCGAAACGGCCAAGGCATTGGCCCATGCTTTGCACGAAAACGGTATTCCGGTGTTTGCCGCCGATCGGGGCTTTACCCAGTCCCATCAGTTCGCAGTCGAGGCCGTTGCCTGGGGCGGCGGGCAAGCGGCGGCCAAAAAGCTGCGGCAGGCGAATATCCTGACTTGCGGCATCGGTCTGCCTATCGCCGGGGTCGACGGCGACGTCAATGGCTTGCGTTTCGGGACCCCTGAAGTGGTGCGTTTCGGCATGCGCCCCAATGACATGCCTGCCCTTGCCGGTTATATCGCCCAGGCGCTTAAAGCCGATTCAGTTTCGCCGAAACTGGCGCAACAAGTTAGCGAATATCGTCGCAATTTTACGGAGCTGCATTTTATAAGAAGCTAGGAACATCACCCCAAGGAGACAACATGAAAACAATAGCTATCGGAACCGGGTTGGCCAGCGCACTATTATTGTCGGCATTCGCCACAAGCCAGGCTTATGCGCAAACATCCAAGCTAGCCACCGTCATAAAACGAGGCGAACTGATTTGCGGCACCGACAATACCAAGCCGGGCTTCGGTTATATGAACCCGAAAACCGGCAAGCTGGAAGGTTTTGATGCCGATTATTGCCGTGCCATAGCGGCTGGTATTCTGGGAGACCAGAACAAAGTCAAAATGGTTGCCCTCACTGATAAAAATCGTTTTAACGCCCTTCAAAACGGCGAGGTGGATGTAGTGTTCTTTCATACGACGGTGACCGCAACCAGGGCGTCGGTCGTAGGGGCTGCGTTCTTGCCTGTCAATTTCTATGACGGTACCGGGGTTCTGGTCAAGAAGGCAGATAAGATCGGTAAAATCGCCGATCTCGATGGCGGCACAATATGTACGACGCAAGGTTCTACAACCGAAGCGGTCTGGGCCGACTACATCAAAGGGCATAAATGGCAGTCCACGACCCAGGTGCTTACCTACCAGGATCTGGACAAGTTGTTTGCCGCGCTTAACAGCGGGCGTTGCAATGCCATGACCACCGATAAGTCGGCGCTGGTGGGCTGGAAAGGCAATGCGCCCAAGCCCGATGACTTCGATGTGCTGGCCGAAACAATTTCCAAAGAGCCGCTTGCCGGCTTCGTGCGCCAGGACGATCACCAGTGGCAAACCGCGCTTACCTGGATTGTTTACGCGCTGATCCAGGCCGAAGAATTCGGCATTACGTCCAAGAATGTCGCTGAAAAAGCCAAAGATACCAATCCCGACATACAGCGCTTTCTAGGTTTGGATGGCGACGTTGGCAAGAACTTGGGCCTGGCGCCGGACTTTGTCCAGAAAACCATATCGGCGGTAGGTAACTATGGGGAAATCTACGAGCGCAATATCGGGCCGGACACGCCTTACGGTATTGCCCGCAAAGGCAGTTTGAACGACTTGTGGACGGGCGGAGGCCTGATGTATTCCCCGCCCTTCCGCTAGGATGGGCTAAAAGTTCAGGAGGCCCTCGATGCGTGCCAAGGGTAATCACGAACGTTACACACTCGCCGACCATTTACTGCAAATCGGTGTGGTGTTTGGCGCCATCGCGATTGTGTTAGGTTTGGGCAGCAGCATTTATTACGGGCTTGCTGCCCATAACATCCCCATCAATTTTTCATTCTTATGGCAGAAATCGGGGTTGCACCTTACCGAAGGCCTAACTCTGGACTGGTCCGACGGCCTGAGCCTGCAAA
>DATJCP010000027.1:0-2934 GCA_035514715.1 Candidimonas sp. | reverse complement strand
GAGGAGGTCCCGCACCGGCAATGCGTGATGATCGCCACCGCCTGGCTTCATGACTGCGTAGAGGATTGTGGCGTGACACTCGACGAGATAGAGCATCTTTTTGGGTTCGATGTGGCGCTTGGCGTGTCCGGACTGTCTGATGTGGAAACTGGGAACCGCGCAGAGCGCAAACAAAAATCCCGTGACCGCCTTGCTGGCTGCTCAGGATGGATCCAAACCATCAAATGCGCCGACCTGATCAGCAACACATCAAGCATCGTTTATCACGATCCGAGGTTTGCGGTCGTATATCTGGAAGAAAAACGCTTGCTTCTGGACGTGCTTACCAAAGCCGATCCGCGGATGCTGGCAATCGCCCGTGGGCAGGCTGGTGCGGCATGACCTACCTCTTCGACCCCCGCCTGTTCCCGCTAATCATCACCGCGCTATTCGCTGCCGGCGCCATCCGTTACGCCTTTGCACTGGACTGGCCAATGACGATTTACCACGCCTGCGCTGCAGGGTTGCAACTGGCTGTATTGGCAATGGCGAAATGATTTTTTAACGTAATGCAAACAGGGAGAAAACACAATGAATCGATACGGAAGTGTCATCGCCGCAGCACTGGCAGCTGGCCTTGCCTTCACGCCAAGCGGAATGTCCCATGCCGCACCGGTGCCGCAGGTGATCGTTAGCAAGAAGAAGCGCCGAGCTCTGTTCAGTGGAGCGGTGTTGCCGTCATACGAGTTCGGCTATCGCCGCGGCCCGGGCACAACCATGGCGCAACAGCAGCGCGCGGCAAAGAAGGCGCGCAACGTCAAGCGACATCGGGCGGCCTGTAGAGGTTAGGGCGGCTGTTTTATCAATGGGAGGGAAGTGATGAAGGTATCCGAACTGACCGGCGCGGAGCTTGATTATTGGGTTGGGAAAATTGAGAAAGATATACAAAATTGTCCGTTCCTTACATTTCGCAAGCCGTATTCGACTGAATGGGAATTTGGCGGCCCGATCATAGAGCGCGAGCGGATCGAGCTTACCAACTACAACGGCATCCACAACGGGAAGCTGAGTACCAAGTGGCGCGCGAACAATTGCCGTCAATTCGATCATCCGTTGCCGCTAGTCGCCGCCATGCGCGCCTACGTCGCCAGCAAGTACGGCGAAGAAGTCCCGGAGATCGCCCAATGAACCCCACACAACAGCACATCCTGACTCTGCTATCCCACGGCCCCGCCAACGTCCGAGCACTCGCCGCCGAAATCGGCAAATCGCCCAAAGTCGCACGCTGGCATGTCGCCCAATTGCAAGACGCCGGCACCGTCTATGTCTCTACCCCATCGCAGGGAGTGAAGCCAGCCCTGTACGCACTAGGGCCAGCCAAGGCCAAGCCTGCGCCGACCCAGTTCCTGCGACCGATCTACATCGGTGGCCAGAGGGTGCGGAATGCGTTTGAGGATTGGTTATTCAAGGAGGTGGCATGAATTTATTTGCTTCAGGTTTCTGCGCGGCGGCATGCTTGACTTGCCTTCTAGGCAAACATTGGTGGCTTGCTGCGTTAGTTGGGGTGTTCGCAGCACTCAATCTCGCTGTCGCTTTGGCGCGGCATGGATAAGTCAATCGACATGCTCGAATTGATGCTGGGTCGGGCGGGGAAAGAGAAGAGCAGGGCATTGCCGAGGCGGGCGTATGGGAATCCGGCGAACCACGTTGAATTTGGGAGGGCTATGGAATACAAGAAAATCGCGGACGAGCTGCTGGAAGAGTGGCACGCATGGGCAGCCCAGTACCGGCCAGCACTTGGGGTTCCAGGTTGCTCTCCTGCGAGCCGCCAAGCGCAGTCCAGCAAGCAGTTCCAAAGTACGGTCGAAATTGCAGAGGACAGCATACGCAAGCTCGAGATGGAAAACGTCGAGTGGTGCGTTGATGCGATCCCGTTGCCATGCCGTCAGGCTATCGGCATTGAGATGAAGAATCGGGCCGTGCGCGCCCGCGTGTGGAGTTGTCCTGGTGCGGCGACCTATGGCGAAGCACTGGAAGCGATCCTGCCGGTGATGAAAAGACGCGGCCTGTTCGATTGAGCGACCTGGACCATGCTAATTGCCGCGCTCTTGGCATAGTCCAGTTCACTTTTTGAAAATAATGCTTGCACTGTACGTAAACTCAGTGTATTGTCCGTTTCGTGGGGCGTTCGCTCGCCCCGAGATTTGCTACATATCAGATAGATTTGAGTGATTCGTAAGCCTGCCACCACACGGTCGCGGGCTTTTTGCATACTGGAGCCAGATATGGGCGGAGACGCAACATGATGGAAGGCTGGGATGTTTGATACTTGGGATGATTAGCAAGGCGTTATGAAGTGAGTTGACTGTTCTATCTGACTAACCCAGTCAGCAGCCTGAAATATTGGCTGAGAGTGATGGGCCGGGGAATAGTCAACTCTCTTGATAGCGCGACGCAAGTTAATGCGGATACGGTCTGCCCGAAGCCCCGCAGGTCGGCAGCTAGTGTGTAGTCGGGGTCAGCTATCAACCAATTCAAGCCTCGCTATATGCGGGGCTTTTTCGTTACCGAGTCTCCCGCTCTGCGAAAGCATCGGGCTAGGTAGTACATCTGAAGGTCGAGCTTATCGCGGATAAGGCCATAGGGCAGCGAGTAGCTTGGGGCTGGCGATCCCTTAGTCGAGTCAATTAGCCAATAGCCTATAGGCAGCTTCAAGGAAACCAGCCGTAAAGCATAACGGCCGCCGGACGCTGTAACCGGCAACGAATTCAAGTTCTCCTCCGCGTGGCCACTCGCTACGCTTCGCCGCTGACCCGCATTGAATTGCGGCAGCGGCTTTCTATTTCATAGGCAATGGCACGCAAGAACAATATCACTACTCCCGCTCAGGACAAACTGCAAGCGGTGGGGATAGATGCGATCTGCGTGCAAGTGGCTGATTGCGTTCCATTGCGC
>DATJCP010000026.1:0-4694 GCA_035514715.1 Candidimonas sp. | reverse complement strand
ATATCACAACGGGCATGTACGCTACCTCGGCGATTCTGGCAGCGTTGTTCCAGCGTGAACGCACCGGCGTTGGCGCATGCCTGGATCTGGCCTTGCTGGATGTGGCAGTGGCGATGAATGCGAATCAGGCGGCCAACTTCCTGGTGTCGGGTAGCAGTCCGCAACGCAGCGGCAATGCACATCCCAATCTGGCGCCTTATGAGGTGTTTCAGGCTGCCGATGGGTACTTCATCCTGGCCATTGGCAACGATACCCAGTTTGGCAAATTCTGCCAATTGAGCGGTCATCCCGACTTGGCGAACGATGAGCGTTTTGCCAGCAATACCGGTCGGATACTGAACCTTAAAGCTTTGCGCCCGATATTGGGTGCGATTCTGGTGAAACAGCCCAGGCAGTATTGGACGGACCTCCTTGACGAGGCAGGTATTTCATGGGGGGCGGTGAACACGCTGGAAGAGGTCTTTGATGATGAGCAGGTTAAGCACCGGAATATGTTGAGGTATGTCGAGCATGACACGCTGGGCAAGATCCCCGTGGTTTGCAACCCCATGCTGGCTGGCGAGCAGGGCGTCCGGCTTGCGCCTCCGCCTCTGCTGGGCGAACACACCGATGAAGTATTGAATAACGTTAACGAATCAAATTGAATAGAAGGTATGGAAATGCATAAACTTACTAGTCTTGCCTTAGGGGTGGTTTTGTTGTCGGCCTCTATGGCGGCATCCGCGGCTTATCCTGATAAGCCCATCAAGTTGATCGTGCCGTATGCGCCTGGCGGCACCACAGATCTTATCGCCAGGATTGTCGCGCCTAAACTGGGTGAGGCTCTGGGCCAGCCAGTAGTAATCCTGAATAAGCCTGGAGCGGGCGGCGCTCTGGGCAGTGCCTACGCAGCCAAAGAAGCACCCGACGGCTATACGATAGTGATGGCGGTGGAAAGCTCCCATGCCGTCAACCCCAGTATTCAAAAGGCATCTTTGTACGATCCGGTGAAGGATTTTTCCCCGATCAGCAATCTTGCCAATGTATTGGGGGTGTTGGATGTCAACGCCAATTCCAATATCAAGTCTTTCCAGCAGTTGGTCGATACGCTGAAGGCGGATCCAGGCAAGTTTTCTTTTGGGTCTTCGGGTAATGGCGGCTATAGCCACTTGTTCGGCGAGTTTTTCTTGAGCGCCACCGACACCAAAATGCTGCACGTGCCTTATAAGGGCCTGGGGCCGGCCATGATTGATCTGCTGGCAGGTCAAATCGATGTTGTCTTTGACAACTTGCCGTCTTCTGCGGCACAAATCCAAAGCGGCAAGATTCGTGCGCTGGCAGTGGCCGCACCCGCCCGCTTGAAGCAGATGCCCGACGTACCGACCTATGCCGAGGTGGGGTATCCGCAATTGAATACGCCTTCCTGGTTCGGCATTGCCGCGCCGGCGCATGTGCCGCAGGACATCCTGGAAACCTTGAATCAGGGCGTCAAGAAGGCGTTGTCTGATCCGGGCGTGATTGCATCGATCGAGCAGCAGGGCGCCGTACCCGACTATACGACACGCGAAGCATTTACCACCATGATCCAGAACTCCAATGAACAATGGCAGAAAGTGGTGAAGATGATAGGTTTCGAGAAACTTTAAGGACAGACATGAACAAGCAGATTTGGGAAGAGCACGCCGACTTGGTTGTTGCTGACAATGGCGTAGCTACATTGACGATCAAGAATGCAGGCAGCCTGAATATCCTGGGTACGCCAGTGGTGGCTGCGTTGTCGGCAGCCGTTGCCGAAGTAGAGCAGCGGCCTGAAATACGGGTCCTGGTCTTGCGCGGCGAAGGGGACAAAGCTTTTGTCGCCGGTGCGGATATCAAGGAAATGGCCAATTTCGACAAAACCAGAGCGGTGGCATTTATTGATTCGTTGCGTCAGCTATGCGACAAGGTGCGTCTGTTGCCTATTCCGGTCATTGCCAGAATGCCGGGCTGGTGCCTGGGCGGTGGGCTGGAGTTCGCCTTGGCTTGCGACCTGCGGATTGCCTCCGATGCGGCCATGCTGGGCATGCCGGAAGTCAAGGTAGGTATCCCCTCCATCATTCATGCAGCATTGTTGCCACGCCTTATCGGCAAGGCGCGCGCAACGTGGATGCTCTTGACAGGCGAGGTCGTGGATGCGGCGGAGTCGCTTTCCTATGGCTTGGTTGACCGTGTCGTGCCATTGGCTGATCTTGATGCTGAAATTGAACGCGTCGCCAGTTCGCTTGCAGGCCTGGGCAGCGTCGTGATTGCCCAGCAGAAGCGCTTGTTAAGGGAGTGGGAAGACGAATCACTGGATACTTCGATACTCAATGGGGTAAAGGAATTCGGATCGGCGTTCGACACAGGCGAGCCGCAGAAGTATATGGGGGAGTTTGTTCGCGAGAAGCAAAACCGCAAGGCGTCGTCCGGCGCAAAGTGATTCCGCGCTTCGCGGCCGTCACCTTCTGACGACGTACCTGTCTTGTCCCTGGATGGCCGAAAGGCTATCCTTGCAGGCGTGCAATATCGCCTGCAGCGGGAGAAGAGTATTTTCATTCGGTACGAGTTAAAGGACTTGCGGTTATTCAAGGCCATTCTAGAGGCACAGAACCTTTCCTTGGGTGCTTCTGCAATGAATATGACTGCCTCGTCGGCCAGCTATCGTCTCAAGAATCTTGAGTATGCGGTTGGCAGCGATTTGTTTGTGCGCACACCCAAGGGCATGAGGCTGACGCCAGCCGGCGAGGTATTGGCCCGCCATACTCAAAAGCTGCTTGGCGATGTCGAGGCGATGCACCTGGAGCTTAGCGATTACTCCAGGAATCTGAAGGGCAGTATACGACTGCTGGCCAATAGCAGCTCGCTCAACAGTTTCATTATTCCCAGTCTGGCGCGCTTCCTGGCAGCCAATTCCAGCATCAACATTGACCTGAAAGAGCTTGATAGTCCTTCCATCGTCGGCAAGATTGAAGACGGTGAGGCGGATATTGGCGTGGTGGCGGAACAAGCGCCATCCCCTCATTTGCTGTCAGAGTTGTATGCCGTTGAATGGCTGGTCTGCATTGTGGCTCCTTCCCATCCTTTGGCTACAAAGAAGGAGGTTTCTTTTTCGGAAACACTAGAGCATGACTTTGTCAGCATGGAGCGTCATAGCAGCAACTTCTTTTTTCTTGAGAATCAGGCGCGATTGGCGGGCAAGGCACTGAACGTGCGCGTGCACGTTCATAACTTCAGTTCTGTGCTGCATTTGGTCGAGGCGGGGGTTGGTGTGGCCCTGGTGCCGGCCAGCATTGCCGAGCCGGCTGTCCGTGAGCAGCGTGTGGTCAGTATTTCGCTTGTGGACCCGTGGGCCACAAGAAACCTGCATCTGATCATGAAAAAGACATCGGCCCAAATAGAACTAATCCGCGAGTTTGCCGATATTTTGCTGCATGACCCGCAGGTGGTGGCAGCCAGGGCGACGCGGGCTGTGTAAGGCGGCGTGCTTGCCCTGACGCATGTAGCTTGCTGGGCAGAGCTTGGTTATTTGCCTGCGGCAAGGTGCAGTATCTGGCGGACTTGATCTTTGAAGGACGCAAATACCGTGGGTACCGTGGTGTCGTCGCCTTCCCAATTCACAATGAAGCAGAAACTGACGTTCTGCGAAGGCAAGACCATTTGGCCGGCTACGCAAAAACAGTGAAAACCGTTCCAGTCTATGCTGCCGCCTTTGCCGTACGCTACCGTGTCCTCGGGGACCATCACGGGCATGGCGTCGGCCATCGCGGAAATACGTTTGAATTGCGCCAGGGTTTCGGGCTTTTGAAAGTGTTTTCCCGCAAGTACCTGCTCATACCATTGCGTCATTTCGTCAGCGGTGCTGACCATGGTTTGTTGGGAGTTGATGGCTGCCCGCGGCTGACCCTGTATTTCCCCCGCCTGCATTTTTTCCATACCGGCCCAGCCTAGATCGGTGCCCTCAGGGGCGCCGGCCAAGTATGAAAAAAGAACCCGCGTTGAGTCGGGGATACGTGTTTGGTTTAGCCCCGCGTCTTTGATCAGCTTGCGTACGTTGTCAGCCCCGGCAGCTTTCAGTGCAATGTCGGTGGCGGTATTGTCGCTGTGCGCGATCATGGCTTCCAGCGCGCTGTTAGCCGTGGTGGAGCCAGTAAGATTGATGAACACAGGGCTGCCAGGCGACCAAGACTCTGGCCCGATCTGAACTTGAGTGTTCGTGGATAGTCGTCCGGCCTCGGTGTCTTTCAGGTATTGGGCCAAAATGAAGGTTTTGACGCTGCTGCCTACAAAAAGTGCTTGCTCTGCATTAAGCGTTAGTCGCTTGTTGAGGCGTTTTCCTTGAACTGAGACGCAAGCAGCGGTTTGCCCAGGAGAGAGCGTGCCGAGGTTTTTCAATGCCTTTTCTATCTCGGCTACATTCGGGGTTTGACCCTGGCTTGCGGGAATGGCGGCGGTAGATAAGGTGCCAAGGGCAGCAATTTGTAGCAATGTTCTGCGTTTCATGAGCGGCTCCATGCGGGGTGGTGCTACTGCTTGTCAGGCAAAGAAATTCAATGCTATCGCATCTGGCGCGTCAGGTCTTCTCTTTGTTGCAAAAAACTGCGCTCATCAATATCCCATGAGATTTAAAATTCACTTGCGGTCTTATGATCGTCAGGAGGCATCATGGCACGCAAATATATTGACTGTCGCAACTTCCC
>DATJCP010000025.1:0-5770 GCA_035514715.1 Candidimonas sp. | reverse complement strand
TGCTGTGGTTATCCTGCTGCCCATATCGGGTATTTTGGGTTTGGTGATAGCGGCTCTTTTTGTTATGCCGATTGTGTTGCGGCATCTTGAGAAGCGCGAATACCAGGGGCTGTCGCGCCAAGGGCAATATAGCACCGCCGTAGGCGCCTGGAATGCCTTGTGGGTGGGCTTGCTTTTTGTGGGAGGGTGGCTGGTCACCATGCCTTTGTGGTTGATACCGCCATTTCCTGTGCTACTGCCCATATTCTGGTGGGCGTTTGCCTTTACCCGTATGCTCAGGGTCGATGCCATCGTCGAGCACGCCAGCGCCCAAGAGCGGCGTTTGCTGTGGCGCCGACACAGCCGTCAGCTATGGCTGATCGGTTTCTGCCTTTCGCTGCTCAACCTGTTTCCTCCTTTCTGGCTGGTCTTGCCGGTATTTTCCGCGCTGGTGTTTGCCCATTTCAGCCTGGAAGCGTTGCGGCAGCTGCGCGCACAAACCGTTGTCGATGTTGAACCAATAAGAACAAGGTCATGACCATGCAAACTACAGCCATTCCCAAAATACGCTTGATCATCATCGGCGATGAAATTCTTTCCGGCAGGCGTCAGGATAAGCATTTTTCCAAGCTTGTGGAATTATTGTCCCAGCGTGGACTGCAGTTGTCGGGCGCCGAGTTCATCTCCGATGAGCGCGACGTCATTGCCGCGACGCTGGCGCGTAGTTTTGCCACCTCCGATATCGTATTCTGTTGCGGCGGCATTGGCGCCACGCCGGATGACCAAACCCGGCAGGCTGCCGCCCAGGCCTTGGGTGTCGAGCTGGCACTGCACCCCGAAGCAGAGCGTTTGATTGCCGAGCGATGCGCTGAAAACGAGCGCCATGGGCAAGGCAGCGGCGATATGTCGTTGCCGGAAAATCAGCAGCGCTTGCAAATGGGTGTCTTCCCGGTCGGTGCGGATATCGTGCCCAATGCCTACAACAAGATTCCAGGGTTTTATATCAAGAATCATACGTTCATGCCCGGCTTTCCCGTTATGGCTTGGCCCATGATGGAATGGACGCTCGATACGCGATATCGTGAGCTTCAACACAGTGTTAACCGGGTAGAGCATTCATTCCTGGTTTTCAAGTTGCCTGAATCGCGCATTACGCCAGCGCTTGAAGAGCTGGAAAGAAAATGGCCAGGGGTCAAGGCTTTCAGCCTGCCCAGCATGGGCGAAACCGGGCATCCTCATATCGATCTGGGTGTGAAGGGCGAACCTGCGGCGGCAGCCGAGGCCTTGGCGTTTTTACGGGCCGAGGTAGTTAAAGTGGGTGGGCTGCTTACCCCGCCGCAAAAATAAGTCTTGCTATAAACGGGATTTATTTCATATTATGGAAATGTTGCGTTGCGACATAACCTGACTATGCCACGATCCTTTTCTCTTCCTGCTTCCGTAACTGACCTATCCGCTGTAAGCGATTCGTCCATTACCATTCAAGTGCTGGCGCGTGCAATGCGTCTGTTGGACGTGTTGGCGCGCCATTCCGATCCTGTGCCGCTTAAAGACTTGGCGGCAGCCACGGGTTTGCATACTTCCACTACCCACCGCATCTTGAATGATCTGGTGGTTGGGCGCTACGTCGAACGCGTCGATAGCGGCCTGTATCAGTTAGGCATGCGACTGCTGGAGCTGGGCTCTTTGGTCAAGGGCCGCCTGAATGTGCGCGAAGTGGCTATCGAGCCCATGCGCGAACTGCACAAAATTACCGGGCAAACCGTCAACCTGTCGTTGCAGCAGGGCGACGAAATTGTTTATATCGAACGCGCCTGGAGCGAGCGCTCGGGTATGCAAGTGGTGCGAGCCATTGGCGGTCGAGCACCGCTGCATTTAACCTCTACCGGCAAGCTGTTCTTGTCGGTCAGCGATCCGCGTCAGGTGCGGGCTTATGCCATGCGCACCGGGCTGGCAGGTACGACGCGCAACAGCATTACACAAACAGATCAATTGGAGCGCGACCTGGCCCAAGTGCGCCGGCATGGCTATTCGCGAGATAACGAAGAGTTGGAATTGGGCGTAAGGTGCATTGCCGCCGGCGTATACGACGATACCGGGAAACTGCAGGCTGGCTTGTCGATTTCTGCGCCTGCAGAGCGCATGCGCGATGAATGGATACCTGTTCTGCTAAGTACTGCTGCCCGTATATCTGAAGCGCTGGGTTACGAGGCGCATTAGGCCTGCCGAATCTGCGTAGCGTCAGTAAGTATAAAGTCATAGGTATAAAAAAGGGCCATCAACATTATTGTGTTGATGGCCTTTTTCAAGTACTTCACAAGTTGGATTTTGCTTCTTTGACGCTAGTCCAACTTACACCGATCTACTGGTTTTTATTGGGCTTCTACGCCGGCTTTCTTGAACAGTTCGGCCCACTGCGGTACTTGCTGGTCAACTTTCTTGGCCAAGGCTGCGGGGTTGGCGTCGTCAGTCAGGATGGTCGCGCCCAGGTCGGCCATGCGTTTCTGGAAATCAGGTGCTGCTAGGCCAGCCTGCAGAGCGGCAACCAGCTTTTCCGTGACGGGTTTTGGTGTGCCGGCTGGCGCCCACATGCCGTGCCAGATACCGACTTCGAAGTCTTTGTAGCCGGATTCCTGCATGGTGGGCAGGTCGGGCAGTGTCGCAACGCGTTGCTTGCTGGTTACAGCATAAGCCTTCACTGTGCCTGCCTTGATGTGCTGGGTGGTGTTGGTGGTTTGGTCGCACAGGATATCAACCTGCTTACCCAGCAAGTCGTTCATGGCGGGGGCGGTGCCCTTGTAGGGGATAGTCAGCAGGTCGACGCCGATGGCCTGGGTGAACATGGTGCCGCACAAGTGGCTTGCCGCGCCAATACCTGCATTGGCCAGGGAAACCTTGTCTTTGTTGGCTTTGACGTATTCGACCAGTTCTTTGAGGTTATTGGCGGGGAAGTCGGCGCGCGCAATGATGGTCATGGGAACATCAACAACCAGGCCGATGGGCTCGAAGCTGGCCTTGGCATCGTAGCCAGGTTTTTTGTACAGCGATGGCGCTGTCGAGAAGCCGATATGCATCAACAAAATGTTATAGCCGTCGGCTTTCGCGCGAGCAACCTGGGTCGTGCCTATGGTGCCGCCTGCGCCCCCTTTGTTTTCCAGGATAACTGTTTGCCCCAGGGTAGGGCGCATGGCTTCAGCCAGCGAGCGCGCTACGTTGTCAGTAGGGCCACCGGCCGAGAAGGGTACAACCATATTGATGGCGTGATCCGGGTAGTCGGCAGCCTGTGCGGCGCCTGCAGCAAACAGGGTGCTGAGGAATAAAGCCGAGCCAAGCTTCAGGGTGCTGTGTTTCATTAAGTCTCCCTTTGCGGGTGCAAAGTAAAAGTTGTAAAAGATTCTTATAAGTGGGGCTACATATGTACCACGAGGGGAAATGCTGCCGCTTTGCGCTAAGGCAAATTACAGGAATAGACAGATAAGTTTTTGCAGTCAAGAGCAGGAGATTAATGCTAGGCCACAAAGGGGATTGTGTCCCTTAGGTATACCCCTTATATGGCGTTCAATTCAGGCAGTTTTTTACAGTTTTTGTATTTATTATGATTTGTTGCGTTGCAGCAAATAAATCTTGACACTAGTATTTAAACGGGTAGAATTTGTTTTGTGCGGTGCAGCATGGAAGGTTTTCACAGGCTGTAGGTGATTTGCTTAACCTTCCTTATTTTTACGCTTGAACCCTAGTTCAACTATCACGAATCGAACGACGATCTCGTAACGGTTCACTTATAAGGAAACATCATGAGCGCGATCCCTCAACAAGTTTTGGCTACTCAAAAAGCCCACCTGGACAACTTCCTGGCACTTCAAAACACTTTCTTTGGTGGTTTCGAAAAGCTGGTTGACCTGAACCTGAAAGTCATCAAGGCAACCCTTGACGAAGTGACCCAGAAGTCGCAGCAAGCCATCGAAGTTAAAGATGCACAGGAAGCCTTGGCTTTCACGACGGCTCTGGTTCAGCCCAATGCTGAAAAAGCGCTGGCATACAGCAAGCATGTCTATGACATCGTATCGGGCGTTCAAGTTGATTTGTCCAAGCTGACAGAAGAGCAAGTTTCGCAAGGCCAGCAACAAGTCTCCGACGCGATCGAGCAGATCGCCAAGAGTGCTCCTACTGGTTCCGAAGGCGCCGTGGCTTTGTTGAAGTCGTCGGTGGCAACGGCTAACAGTGCTTACGAATCTGTTGCCAAGGCAACTCGCCAGGCTGCCGATGCTGCTGAATCGAATATCACAGCAGCAACCAATGCTACTTTCAAGGCTGCCTCCGATGCCGCTGAAGCTGCTAAAGCAGGTGCTCCTCGCGCCCGCCGCGCTACGGCCTAAGTTGCAATGCAGGTCGGGTTGGCGTTTTAGGCGCATAGCCCGATAACCGGCATAAAAAAGCCCGGCCCCGAAGATAATCGTCTTCGGGGCCGGGCTTTTTATTGTGTGTACTATTTATTTCAGCGCGTTGACGCATTCCGCTATCAATGCGGGACCGCGGTAAATCAGGCCGGTATAAAGCTGTATGGCATCGGCGCCCGCGTCGATTTTTTCGCGGGCCTGCTTGCCCGAGGCGACACCACCCACGCCAATAATTGCAAACGAGGCACCCAGCTGCTGCCGTAGGCGGGCGATGACTTTCAACGACAGTTCATGTACGGGTGGGCCCGACAGGCCGCCAGCCTCATTGGCGTGCGGCAGCCCTTGCACTGCGTCGCGCGATAACGTGGTGTTGGTGGCGATAACGCCGTCAACGCCATAGCGGGGCAGCAAGTCGGCAATGATGTCGATTTGTTCGGTGCTTAAGTCGGGTGCGATTTTTACCACCATGGGTACGTTGCGGCCATGGCGGTCCGCCAGCGCCTTACGCTTTTCCTGCAAAGGCAGCAGCAAGGCGGCAAGCTCGTCCTGGCCTTGCAGGGCGCGCAGGTTCTGGGTGTTGGGCGATGAAATGTTGACGGTTACGTAGTCGGCATGGGGGTAGACGCCTTCCAGGCCCAGCAGATAATCGTCAACGGCCTGTTCAATGGGCGTCGCCGCATTCTTCCCGATATTGAGGCCCAGGATGCCGCCTTTGCTGCGCCACTGACTGTTTTGCACATTGGCAATAAAGGTTTCCAGCCCCTGGTTGTTGAAGCCTAGCCGGTTGATCAATGCATCGGCGCGGGGAAGCCGGAACATGCGTGGCTTGGGGTTTCCTGCCTGAGGCTTGGGTGTGACGGTGCCGACTTCAACGAAACCGAATCCCAGTTGCCCTAGCGCATCGATATGCGCGCCATTTTTGTCCAGCCCGGCAGCCAGGCCGACGGGATTGCGAAACGACAGGCCCATGAGCGAGCAGGGCTTTTCAGGCTGGGAAGACATCAGCCGACGCGTAAGGCTGCAATCGTAGGCTTTTTGCAATGACGTCAAGGTCAGTTCGTGTGCGGCTTCGGCGTCTAGCGAAAACAGTGCGGAGCGGGCCAGGGGATAGGTATTGAATAAAAATGACATTATTGATTTAGAGGGTAGCCGACTCGACCCAGACTCCATTTTGCAGGATCTGGTAAGGGGTATATTGGGATTTGTATGCCATTTTACGGCTTTCCCGTATCCAGTAGCCAAGGTATAGCCATGGCAGGCCCATGTTGCGGCATTGTTCCAGTTGCCACAAGATGCCGTAGGCCCCCAGGCTGCCAGCGGCATCCGGGTCGTAAAAGGTATATACCGATGAAAGGCCGTTTTCCAGTATGTCGATCACCGATACCATTTGCAGC